>NZ_JARESX010000007.1:0-165194 GCF_046026435.1 Paraburkholderia sp. RL17-381-BIF-C
GTGAATGCTGTATGAAGCGATCCGGAGGACACGTGATTCGATTGCCGACGCCACCATGGCTGGTACTTGCGTTGTTGCTCCTGCTCGGCGGCTGCGCTAGCCGTCCGATCAACCCGCCGATTACCCACGCCGATCCGAATACCGGCTACCGATTCGTCACGCGCCCGCAGTATTCGACGGCCGACGAAAACCTGGTGGTGCTTGCCTTTTCGGGCGGCGGCACACGCGCTGCCGCGTTCTCGTACGGCGTCCTCGAGTTTCTACGGAATACCCAGGTCGTCGGACCTAAAGGCAAGTCACGCCTGCTTGATCATGTCGGCGTAATCACTGGCGTGTCGGGCGGCAGCTTTACCGCGCTCGCCTACGGGCTCTACGGTGACAAGCTCTTCGACGACTACGAACAGCGCTTTCTCAAACGCGACGTGCAGGGGGCGATCACTTCACGCACTTTAAACCCGACCTACTGGCCGTCACTGTGGTCAAGCGGCTGGGGTCGTTCGGAACTGGCGGCCGATCTATACGACGAGATCCTGTTCAACGGCGCGACGTTTGGCGATCTTGATCGCGGGAAAGGCCCGTTCATCATCGCATCGGCCACTGACATTTCCACCGGGGCCCGTCTGCCATTTACCCAGGCCACCTTCGACGTGCTCTGCTCGGATCTGAGTGCGATACGCCTTTCCCGTGCCGCGGCCGCATCGTCGGCAGTACCGGTGGTGCTCTCGCCCATTACGCTGAACAATTACGGCGGCACGTGCGGCTACGCGCCACCCGCCTGGATCAAGCCGTTTGTCGACTCCGTCGACCCGCCGCGGCCAGCGGCACGCGCGACCCGCCATTTGAAGGAGGAGGCGGAGTTCGGGGATGGCGTCAACCGGCCATACATCCACGTCGTGGACGGCGGCGTTTCGGACAACGTCGGCATGCGGAGCGTGCTGGATTCGCTGGAGATCATGGAAGCGCTGCAGTCAGTCGGTCAGTCCACGCCACTCGATCATATCCGCAGGATCATCGTTTTTGTCGTCAACTCGGTATCTACGCCCAAGACCGTATGGGACACGTCTGAATCCCCGCCGGGCACGCTGCAGATACTGGTGAAAGCGGCGGGCGTTCCGATCGACCACTATTCCTACGAGGCGACTGAACTGTTGAGGGACAAGCAGGCACAGTGGCAATCCATGCGCCGGATCCGCGAGGCGCCTGTCTATGCCACCAACAAGGATATGGCCATAGCAAAGGCATTGCGTACCCCGGACACGACGATCTATGCCATCGACGTGTCGTTCGCCCAGTTGACGGACCAGACAGAACTGGATTACCTGAATGAGCAGCCCACGTCGTTCTCCCTGTCGGCCGAGGCCGTCGACCGCCTGCGCGCCGCTGCGGGGAAGATCATCATGGCGTCGCCCGAATTCCAGCGGCTGCTGCAGGACGTTGGGGGCAAAATCGTGAGTGACCCGACGCGCACCGGGGCGGCAGCAACGGTACCCGCCGCGAAGTAGCGCTCGCTGGAACGCCCCGTGCGCTTGTTGTAGCCGCTCCCCTCGACCGGGCTGCGGCTTCTGGGTCCTCGCCGGTCGGACCGGAATGCATTTGTTAGAAGGAGTCAGTTCATGCGATTAACCATTGAAGCGTGGCGCTGTGCAGCCAGGGGCTTATGCATCGCGGCGACGGTACTGACCGCCGCGCCTGCCGCCTACTCCGCCCCCGCGCAGAAAGAACCAGCGGCGCGTGCCGCGGTAGCCGAGCCCGAGACCGCTGCGCAAACCCAGGCACGTGCGATTCTGATGAAAATGGCGGAGTTCCTTGGCGGGACGCCTAGCTTTCGCGTCGGTGTGCGCAGCGGGTACGATGCCGTGCAGCCGTCCGGGCAGAAGATCGAATTCGGCGAATACCGCACCGTTACGTTGAGCCGGCCCGATCGCATGCGCGTGGAAAGCGAGCGCAGCGATGGCGCAAAAACGCTCGTTGTGCTCACCGGGAAAGAGATCGTTCTCGTCGACCTCGCGAGCAAAGTCTATGCAACGACGCCGCAACCAGGCACGCTGGACGAGAGCATCGTGTATTTCGTCAGGGATCTCGGCATGCGCCTGCCGCTCGCGGCGCTGCTGTTGAACCGGCTGCCCGAAGAATTGCAAGCCCGGGTACGATCGGTGGACTATGTGGAGAAGACGAGTATCTACGGCACTGCGTCCTATCATCTGGCCGCGCGTACCGACACGGTGGATTTTCAGGTGTGGATATCAGATGGCGACAAGCCTCTGCTGCAGCGAATCGTACTGACTTACAAAAAGGCGGTGGGCCAGCCTCAGTTCTGGGCGGAATTTGTCGGCTGGGATCTCGCGCCCGGGCTGAACGATGCGACGTTCTCGGCTCAGATTCCCGATGGCCTGCAAAAGGTCGCGTTCGCAGCGCAGCTTCCGCGTGCGTCGCCAACGGCTCGCCAGTCGTCTGCGAAGAAGGGAGTCAAGTGATGAAAACAGGATCATGGGATGGTGCCGTCACGGCACTGGTCGCCGCAGTACTCGCGGTGGGCTCGATGAATCAAGCAGACGCACGAGGCGAAAGAGGCGGCAGTGCTCGTGGTGGTGGCGGCGATGGAGGCTTTTCCCGCGGCGGGGCGGCATCGGCTGGAGCTTTGTCCTCCGGCGGCACAACCGCAGCGCAAGGCGCTTCGCGATCTGGCGGCAACCAGCGGGCGACAGCCCAACAGGGGCAGGCCTCGCGCCAGGCTACAGCGACTTCAACTTCAAGTGCGAATCAGAGTGCGCGCCAGAGTTCGGCGAGTTCGATGCAGGCAACCTCCAGCCAGAATCAGGCGAACCGACAGCAGAGCACGAGCGGGAACCAGGCCCAGCGCCAGGCTACGTCGAGCCAGAACCAGAGCGCGCGACAGACCGCGGCGGCACAAACTAGCAGCCAAAACCAGAGCGCGCGACAGTCCACCGCCAAGGAGATGCAGAACACGCGTGCTACGAACGTGACCAATGTGCAGAACAACTACAATGGTAATTGCAACAACTGCTCCGACTCCGACTGGGACAGCGGCTCCGCGGCGGCCGGATTTGTGGCTGGGGCAATGGTGGTCGGTGCAGCCGCTGCCGCAACCACACCGCCACCCGCGCCCACTACCACCGTCGTCGTCGCTTCGCCTGCGCCCACACCCGCACCTGTCGCGCCGCCGTGCAACGTAGCCCCCGTCGCCGTTAAGGAGGCGACGTACTATAAGTGTGGCACGACCTGGTACGCGGCGGGATATGGGAGCAGCGGCGTGGTGTACACGCCAGTTCCGCCGCCGCCCGGATACTGATCGCGGTCGCCTCGCGGCACGGCCGGCGCTGACCGCAGGCCGGGACGAGGCCGACGCTCGAATGTCAGCATGAAAGCACGGACCAACGTGCCCTCCTGGGCGGGGATGCTGTCCTCGGCGGTCGGCCTTACCGGACCTCTCCGGTTATCGGCCCCGGACCACCTCAACGGGAGTGAAGCGAGTGTCAACGGTCATTACCGCCGCCGTTGTGGACACTTGATCGGCGAATCCGCTAACAGGAAAGGCATACAGGGCATCGCTAGAACTGCTAATCTGGCAAGGTTTCCTCTGCCAAAACCGTGAGTGCATCGCGCACGCCCGAGGCTGCGATTTGTGCGATAGATGTGTCGTTCGCGCAGTCGGCGGAGAAGGACGTGAAGCCAATCTGAATATCTAAATAAATCCACACAATCTTTTTCTGCAGCACACGGTGGTTGCCCGGTTGTCCCCGTCCCGGGACGGATCATCATGCGTCCCCTCGTACCAGCGCCTGTTCGGTATCAGAGGAAAGCTCGAGGTGGATCTATCACCCACAAGCCGGGAAGTCGTCCGCCGTGGCGGGAAATAGCGGCGACACGAATTTCCACGCTCAGTCAGCGATTGAACCAACGGTATTGGAGCGCGACCGCGACGGTCTGGAAATTTCTGCCGATGCGAGTCGTTAGCCCACGCGATCATGCGAGTTTGGTTGACCATTGCGCAGCAAGAGGAACCGACAAGGTGATCCCATAGCGAGTACTGCTTTGCAGATCCTGGTTCTGGACTGCATTGATGCTGGTCCGGCCGCCCGTGAGATACGTAACGTCTGCGGCAATCCACAGTCCGGGCCGCCACGTGTAGCCTCCATGCCATTGGAGCACGGCCAGCGGAGACTGGCTTCGTCGCTTGCCACCAAAAAAGTCCGTATTGTCGGTGAACACCCACACCCCAGCGGCGCCTTCTACAAACAAGTTGCCGACTGGCTGGGACAATCCGAGCTCAGGTTTGAACGCCCATCGGTTCGAACCCACGTTGATGATACGGGCGGACTGATATTGGGCGGTCGGCGCCACCACGCTCAGGCTGGCACCCAGTATGGTGTTCGGGCTACGTTGGGCAAGTTCCTCTGGCGTGAGCGCGGGACCACCCAACAGATTCACGGCAATCCGGAACCGTACATCGCCTAGCCCCGAACGCCAAGCCTAGCCAGGCACGCCTGCCACATTCCCAGTCAGGTTTGCATTGGCATACGGCAGCAACACCGCAATGCTGGCGAGATGTCCCGCGACGCCAAAGCTGTGAGAATAGCCTAGTGAATACGTATTGATTCGGGCTTGAAGATCGGTGATCGGCAGCGAAGGGTCCAGCGATACGTCGCCGGTCGATCGAGCATAGCCCGCCACCGCGAAGTTCGTTCCAACCGGGACGGCCGAATAGCTGCGCGGCTCCATTTCCTGCGCGGACGCAACTATGGACCACACAAGCGCTATGCCCGCCCACCAAGACTGAAAGCGCCAAATGTTTCTTTTCTTTTTGTCAAACCTCAATCCGCAGGGTGTCCGGCATGGACTGCGCAATGTGAGCCAATCGACGCTCCCGGCATTGTCATGAGTTCCTCGCGCCCGCTTGCAAAATGCGCGCGACGTACGGCGCGACCATTTTTGGCTCGATGCGCAAGCCAGATGCGCGCGTTTTGACGTCGGGGGCGGAATCCTGGCCGACCCCACACCCCGGCGGGGCAGCAACAGCGGTACCGGCAGCTTAATAGCGCCCACGCGAAGTTCCCGTGACGCTATCATTGTCATGTCAGTTGTACCTTGGCGGTGAACGGTCGGATAGTATCGAACGCCACTCGCTATAGTCCTCAAGCACCTTTTTCCACTTCGCTCCGATAGATAAGCCCACCCTTGTTCCAGGCCATGTTCTGCTTCTTCCTGGCCACCGTCTGCTCGCGCTCTTCCGATACACGAACGTGCTCAACCGCCATCTGAACCTGCCCAGGTTTCTGCCTTATCAAGCGGAGCTGTTTTCCGCCATAGACCAATCAGAATGCCAAAGCTACCCTGACAGCGGTGGTCGAAGAGTAGCAATATCATTTAATTACATCCCTTATTATTCGCAGTCTTGACGCACGTCTTGCCGCTTGGGCTCTTGTATACGCCCTTGCCATTTTTGGTCTTGGCTTCTCCGCCCTTGCTCGACTGGGTGGTGGTTACGCCGCCCGAATCCTTCTCAGACTTCCAGGCGGTGCCCGTATTGCTGTTATAGCCGCCGGCTTTCTGCCCGTTGTCGCAGACTGTGCGCCCGGTGGCGCTTGTTCTGCACTCGGCGAATGCACTAGAAGAAAGTACTAAACATGCCAGTATCACCAAGATTTTCATAGTCGTCTCCGGACATGGTCGGCACAAGACCGTTGTTTTGGTGTGTGCGTGATTGAATGGTAGTGCATCGCTAGCGTTGTCCGAGCAACTGAAAGGGAGGGACGACGGTAGCGCCGCGACTGCGAGCACCATCGGCTCGCACTGTTCGCAATAGCAATCCTCACAACGCGTGCTCCGCCGACAAGGGTCAGTCGCGGTGGTGAAAGTCGGCGCAAACGGTTCGCTCCTTACCACAACGGCGACCTCACCCGTCAATGCGATCACGATGACCGATGCTGGTCTGGTGGAAGATGTGTCTCTCCCGGGAGCGAAGGTCTCGCTGACTCAAAATTTGAGTCAGCGATCGCCGCGCGCGTTTTGCGAGGCCTCGGTCAGCTGGTCAGCTGGTCAGCTTTGAGAGTAACGGCTGTTTGCGGGTGTGCAGGCGACGCTCGAGCGTCGAGGGCGACGATAGATCCGAATGTCCCTTGGTGGCCGGTTAGTAGCTCTGGCATCAGCGTTGGCCGTTGAGAAAATCGAACCAGCCGTGCGCCTAAGCGCAGCCGTGATCAGGAATGCCCGAACCGGCCAGCGTCTGGTCGAAGAATGCCATGCAGGGTCGGGAATCTCATCCAGACGTACGTACGGTAGCCTGCATCGCTCATTCGAACAGTCACCTCCGGTTTCTCAGGTCTTGGTGGCAACTCTTCGCGACTTTCGTTTAGTGCAGCGGGGAGACAGCGCGCAACGAGGTCCCACACACCGCTCGCCCATCTCGGATAACTGCGCACAACAGCGCGTCCCCTACCTCACCGAGCACCGCATCTTTCAGGATGACCCAGTAATCCGCGAGCGCCCCCACTCACCCGTGCGATGTCCACCGTCGCGATGATGCCCTTTCCGCTTTCCAGTCCATCGGGCAACAACTCAATGGTGACTCGAAGCATCCGCTTCTCCTTTTGATGACCCTTTCATTCGGTACAGCAGTCCTGCCACGGCATACCTGATTGAGGAGTCTGAATGCCGGGCGGGCACGGTTTCTCCGCTTGCGCTTTCGCCCATGCAACCCGAGCATTATGAGTGCCCGACTTCTGCATGCCGAAACGCGGTCTCATCGACGTGTTCTGATGCGATGGCCTTGGCGGCGGCATGGTGACGCCCCGCCAGCGCGCGATAAAGCAAAATTAAGAACGGTTAATGCGCGCATCAGGACTTTCAGGGTCGCGTTCTGTAGTCTCTCGGCTTGAGACACTACAGCCGCCCTGCCACCCCGAACCGTCAAAGAATCGACATGAACCTGCCCCGCCGGTCCGCTCGTGTGCGACGTGCCACTTCCGCCACCTTGACCACCTCGACCACATTGGGCACTCACCCGTGACGCGCTTTTCGCCGACCGATGCCGCGCTGCTGTTCCTACGCGTGAGCGCCAGCGTCCTCGTGTTGCTGGTGCATGGCTTGCCGAAAGCCTTGCACTACTCGCAGGAGTTAAACGCGATCGACGATCCGTTTCACATGGGTAAGACAATGACCTTCTGGTTCGCGCTTTTCGCCGAAGTGGCGTGCCCGCTTCTGATGATCGCCGGCATCGCGACGCGCTTCGCCGCATTGCCGATTCTGGCTATCACGGTGATTGCACTCGGCTTCGTGCATCGCGAATGGACGCTCCTTGAAGCCCAGTTCGCGTGGATGCTTCTGATCATGTTCGGAACCGTCGCCATCGGCGGGGCGGGACGTTATCGGGTCACCATGCGTCCGCGCGCACCCGCGCGCGGACAAGCCTGACGCGCGTCGCATTATTTCCCAGCCCCTACCACGCCATGCCCCAGACGACACTCATGCGCGACGCACCCGCTCCAGCACTCGACCATCTGCCGGGTGAGGACACCTGGCTCGCGTCGATCGCGGGATACGTCGATACGCTCGGCTTTATCGCTCTATTCGGCCTTTTCACGGCGCACGTTACGGGCAACTTCATCCTCATTGGCTCGGGGCTGGCGGGTGCCGGTCAGGGCCTGCTGATCAAATGGCTGGCGTTTCCCGCGTTTGTCTGCGGAATCATCGCGGCGCGCGTGCTGTACAACCTGCTGTCGCCGCGCAGTCACGGCACACGCGCGTTTGCGCTGTATGTGATGCAGGCCGTGCTGCTCGCCGGGTTCATGGCGGCCGGCGTCGTCGCAGCGCCCATCACCAGTCCGGATACGCCGATTTCAATTGCTTGCGGCCTGCTCGGCGCTGCCGCGATGGGCGTGCAGAACGCGCACGGACGCCTGACTGCGCGCTCGGTTGTCGCGAACACGGTGATGACGGGCAACGTGACTCAAGCCGTAATTGACGCCTTCGACTTGCTCACTTCCCGGAGCGACACCAGGAGCCGTCAGACTGCGCGCACTCGGCTCATGCGAACCCTGCCGCCCGTAGCGGGGTTCGCGATCGGCGCCAGCGCAGGTGCTGCGGGCTTTCTGATCGCCTCTTTCTGGGCGCTGCTGTTGCCGCTCGTGGCGCTGTGCGTGCTCGCTTCGTGCGCGTGGCACGCGCGCGGCCGCTGACTCGCGTCTTCGGAGCCGCATGCGCGCGACGAACAGGCTCGCGCCAGTGCAATTCGTCGTGCGCTCGATATTTTGATTGGCGCGCGTAGCGCCGGCCAAAGTCCCGATCACTGCCCCGGGTAGTGTCCCGCCGCGATGTCCTCGAGTAACGTCGGATGAACTGGCTCCCAACCGAGCAGCGAGCGCGTGTGGGCGCTCGATGCGGGGATGTCGGCACCGAAGAACATGCTGAGCCAGTCGAATCGCGACTGCGCCTGATCGGCGGCAATCGACTCGACCGGCACGTCCAGGAACCGGCCAAGCGCGCCGGCGATCTCGCGGGTGGTAACGCCTTCTTCGGCGACCGCGTGCAGCGCGGAGCCGGCCGGCGCCTTGTCGATCGCGAGGCGCACCAGCTTGCCGGCGTCGAGCCGATTCACTGCGGGCCAGCGATTCTGCCCATCGCCGATATAAGCCGACGCGCCGCCCTGGCGCGCGATTCTCGCGAGTACCGCAACGAATCCGTGATCCCCACCGGCGCCATGCACCGTGGGTGCAAAGCGCACCACCATCGAACGGATGCCGCGCTCCCGCAGCCCGAGCACATACGCTGCATTGGCGAGACGCGGGTGGCCGTCCGGGCGCGGCGTGTCGCTTTCGATACCGACGCGCCCCGTCGCGAGGCCGAGGGTGCCGGACGCGATCAGCAGCGGTCCGCCCGTGCCGCTGAGCACATCCGCGAATGTTTCGATGGCCGCGCGATCGGTCTGGGCCGCCGCAGCCATTTGTGAAAAGTCGTGGTTGTAGCCGAGATGCACGACGCCTTCGGCCATCGTGGCCGCGGCGCGCAGGCCGTCGAGATCATCGAGGCTGCCGCGCACCACTTGCGCGCCGAGCGCGGCGATCTTCGCGGCAGCCTCATCGCTGCGAGCGAGGCCGAGCACATGATGACCGGCGTCGATGAGTTCCGTGACGCTCGCGGATCCAATCCAACCCGACGCACCAGTGACGAGAATTCGCATTGCATGCTCCGTTGATGTCATTAAGTGACATCAGTATAGCGCTATGATGTCACACAGTGTCAACACGTTTCTGGAAGGGATCATGGGTCGCTGGGAACCCAACGCAGAGCAGCGCTTTCTTGTCGCCGCGATCGAGCTGTTCAAGGAAGTCGGTTTCGAGGGCACGACGGTGGCCGCCATCGCACAGCGTGCCGGCCTGACGCCGCGTACGTTTTTTCGCTATTTCACCGACAAACGAGAGGTCCTTTTCAAAGGCTCCGAGCAGTTGCAGCAGACAATGGTCGAAGCGCTCGCGCAAGCACCGGCTGACGCATCGGCTATCGACGCCGTCGCCGCGGCTCTCGCAACCGCCGGTGAATTTTTCACCGCCGAGCGCCGGCCTTACGCGCGCGTGCGCCATGCGGTGATCGCCGCCAATCCAGAGTTGCACGAGCGGGAGTTGATCAAACTGGCGACGCTGTCAGGCGCACTCGCCGACGCCCTGCGTTTGCGCGGTGTGCAGGAGGCAGACGCGAGCCTCGTCGCCGAGGCGGGCATTGCGGTTTTCCGGGTCGCGTTCGGCCAGTGGATTGCCGACGCTGACGAGCGTGAATATGGCGAGATCGTGAGCGAATCGCTTGTGCGATTGCGGAGGCTGACTTCACTCTGACGTCACCTCGAAGTCGCGGTCTTGCTCCACGGCTACTGAGATGCGCACCGCCGCGCCGACCCCGCCACCACCGATGTTCGCCGGGTTAATAACTACGCCGCAAGTCGATGCACGTAGTCCGGCCGGTCCCTGTCATCGAGTATCGCGTACATTGCCTCCAAATTCGACGCGTCCGGATTGAGCCAGTTATCCAGGTTTTCCGGCTTGATAGGAATAATGCACCGGTCGTGACCGGCCGCAGCGACTTCAGGCGGCGGCTCGTCAGTGATGGCCGCAAATGAGAGCAAATCTGGCTCACCGGGGGCGCTCCATCGAGACCACAAACAGGCGGCATGCATCAGCTCGCCGTTGCTCGGGCGAAACTCCAGAACAACGTTCGCGTCTCGCTCATGAGATTCGGATAGCGTTCCTTCCATCCTGGCCTTGCTGACATTTTCATAAAACAGGTCCTGTTCAAGTTTGGTTGTCTGGTCAGCGTTGAACTGGTCGATAAGGACCTTGATTTCACGTTCGGCCTCAGTGTGCGGAGACCTGAAAGCGTCTTCCATCGCCTTAGGTACCTTGGCTCTGCTAACACCTTCCGCACGCTCGAAGAACAGCCGAGTGAATTCTGCAATATCCATCAACGCGCCGAAGGTGCGCACAAACCTTTAATAATCCTCCTTGATTTGAGCCGAGTAAAACACCTTGGACCTCCAGTTGATTTGTTCGCGCAAGGCGCGTCGTCCGTGCCCCGCCGCCTAAGGGTCTACTGGACGGAACCCTGGTTGCGGGCTTGCGTGACGAACAATACGGCTTGACTTAGCAAATTGCGCCTCTATCAATAAGGTTTGCTGTGAGGGTTACGCGCGATGACAACCGTCGAAAGCGCTTCAGCCGTCTCCTCGAGGCCAACCCGCGCGCACGCCGCGGCGCAGTACATACGCATGTCAACCGACCAGCAGCAATTCTCCCCGGATGCGCAAAAGCAGGCGATTTCCGAGTATGCGAAAGTGCACGGCATCCAGGTCGTGCGTACCCACGAGGATGCAGGGCTGAGCGGCCTCACGCTCCGTGAACGATCAGCACTGGTGCGCCTGCTTATTGACGTGCGCAATTCGGACCGTGATTTCGACACTGTGCTTGTGCTCGACATCTCGCGATGGGGTCGATTTCAAGGCAGTCTAGCTCCGACGCTCTGAACTGACATGCAGCATACGTATGAGGCCAATTCAGACCTCATTAGGTGGAGAAATTTCCTTCAAGGCGATTACATCTAACTTTAGGTGGATTGCCCTTGGGGGGCACTCGAACGCCGCGCCAATCTCCACCTAAAGCTTGCATGCAATTCGGTCTCGATCGCGGTGGCACAAGGCTTCTGCGACGAGCAATTTAATATCAAGTTTGCGTTGATCCTCTTCTTTCAACAATCTCCCCCAATCCAACATCCTCCCATCCACCAGCCCAGCAACCGCAGCTCCACTAAAGTACCCACGCTGCATAGCCGTTATCCGGGTGACGTAATCGTCATCTTGCCGGGCGTATTTTCGCGTCGCGGCAAACACGCATCTGATCCGCAGACGCACTGGCGCACCGGTTTATTTCCAAGGGGCACGATCGGCGACAAGCCGTCATACTCTGTCTTTTTTGCGGCAGACGGTTCCGACAACGCATTCGGAAGACTCCCGAGCGAAGTTTGACCGTCCGTCCCGTCTTTTCGACGGCAATTTCCGCGTAGCGCCACGCGCGGTTTATGTGGAGCGTATTTTGTAATGAGTCCACCCCCTGTCGTCCCATTCGTTCACGACGAGGCTGATTCCGGCGCCTTCGTGGGCGCCGCGCCAGCTTTTCGCCAACTGGTCAGGATGATCGATCGGGTCGCACCAACCGATCATCCGCTGCTTGTTTTCGGGCCGACCGGCTCAGGCAAGGAGTTGGTCGCTCGCCGCGTCCATGCGCACAGCCAGCGCCAGGATCAGCCGTTCGTCGACGTCAACTGCGGCGCGATTCCAGAAAATCTCGTTGAAGCCGAATTGTTCGGGCACGTCAAAGGCGCGTTCACCGGTGCGGGCGAAACCCGTCAGGGACTTTTCCAGCAGGTCGGCAAGGGCACGCTTCTGCTCGACGAAATCGGCGAGCTGCCACTCGCACTGCAGCCGAAACTGCTGCGGGTACTCGAAACGCGAACCTTCCGCCCGATTGGTTCATCGACCAATCTGCATTTCGCGGGCCGCGTGGTTGCCGCGACTCACCGCGACCTGCGCGAACTCGCGCGCGAAGGTCTGTTCCGCGAAGACCTGTTTTACCGGCTGGCGGTTTTCGTGCTCGCCGTTCCCGGCCTCGAACAGCGCATCGAGGACATCCCGGCTCTCGTCACCCACTTCGCGGCGCAGCACACGCGTCGCCTCGAATTTTCGCCGGCGGCCATCCGCCGGCTGTCCCAGCACGCATGGCCGGGCCACATCCGGCAGTTGCGCAACCTGATCAGCCAGTTGAGCGTGCTCGCCGAGAACACGCTCATCGACGTCGATTCGCTCGAGCCGTTTCTTGCCAATGAAACGACCGGGCCGGTGTCGCGCGCAAGCCTCGCTGACATGCTGCTGCAACTCGAAGGCCGCGACAAGCTCGCAGTCGCTGAAGACCTCCTGATCGACCGCGCGCTCGAACGCACCAGCGGCAACAAAAGCGCGGCCGCCACCTTGCTGGGCGTGGGCCGGAAGACCATTGAGCGGCGTCTGAAGTCACGCGAGGAACATCATCGGGAAGCGCGCAAGTGTCTCGAGCACGCCAGCGCGCTGATCGAAGAATCGAAGTTCGCCGAAGCCATCCCGCTGTTGCGCCGTTGCCTCGACGTGCTGCAAACGCCCCAGGAACAGGAGTCCGTGCGCCGTCTTCAGTTTGACGCCTACCGGCTGCTCGGCATGAGCTTGCGTAGCGTGCACGGCTGGTTGTACGCGGAAGCCACCGCCTGCTACGCCGCCGCACTGACCATCGGCGAAGGCGTCTGTGCGCCCGCCGAACTCGCGGCGATCCAGTTCGGCATCTGGACCACGCAACTGACGACGCTTCAGCTCAAGCAGGCGCGCGCCACCGCGCAGAATATGCTGGAGCGCGCCCAGAACGGCGGCGACCGGGTCTCGCTCGACGAAGCCCACGTCGCGATGACCAACACGCTCTTCTGGCTAGGCGACAGCGAGGAAGCGTTGGCCTGTCTCGCGCGCGGCAATCTGCTCGGCGTGGGGCGAGAAGACGCCCGTACCGGTTCGCAGGGAATCGACCTCGCCAGTCTCGCACTGACTTTCGAAGGCCTCGCCGCGTATCAGATCGGCGCATTCGGGCAAGCGCGGCGCGCCATGGACATGCTGATCCTGCGCGCCTCCGAGCCCGGCGCGCACGCGTTGGCTCATGCCGTCAACCTGCAGGGCGCGGCCTGGCTCGCCTGCCTGTTCGACGACGAAAGCCGCCTCGGCGATCTCGCGAGCGAACTCGAATCGGTTTCGATCGCGAACGGTTTTGCGTTCTATCGAGGCGTCGGCCAGGTGCTTCGCGGCTGCCACCTCAGTTCGCTCGGCCACCCCGACGAAGCGGAAACCGTCATGATCGACGGCTTCGACAACCACATGCTCTGCAACGGCGGCGCGCTGTTCTATTCGTTCAAGACGTGGCAGCACGGCGAACTGCTGCTGCGCGCCGGCCGCGCGAAGGAGTGCGAGGCGCTTCTCGCCACTGCGATCGACGAAACGCTCGCCCGCCAGGAACGGGTTTATCTGGGCGAACTCCTCGTCACCCGAGCCCGCGCGCAATGGGCGCTCGGCGACGTCAACGCCGCGGAACTGGGTCTGCGCACCGCCATGTCCACCGCCCTCGCCTTCGGCTCGGTGCCCGCACGCGTGGACGCCGCGCGCTATCTCGCCGATCTGCTGCGCTCCACCGGCCGCAACGCCGAAGCCATCGACACCCTCGAGCGCGGCTTGCGCTCGTTGACGGGGGACCCGACCGCGCGCGTCATCAGCGCCATGGATCTGCTCGCCAAACTTCAGCAGGAAGCGTCTTTCAACATCGACAATAAAGGAATCTTGAATGGCCTATGAATTACGACGGGAAGATCTGGAGCCGCTGCTTCTGGGCGCGGCGTTCTTTGGCTCCGGCGGTGGCGGCACGATCGTATCGGCGCGACACCTGGCCGAGCATTTCGTAAAGGGCGACTATTACCCGACGGATACGGTCAAGGTCGTCTCGGTGGACGAGGCCACCGAAGGCGCGGCGGTCATGGTCGCCTATCTCGGCGCGCCTGAAGCCATCAATTCAGCCACCTATCCGATCGGACCGGTGACGGCCGTGCAGAACGTCCAGAAGCGGCTTGCATCGCAATCCGTGAAGCTCGCCTATGTCATGCCGCCGGAAAGCGGCGCGCTGGGCTTTACGGTCGCGGCGCTCGTGGCGGCGAAACTCGGGCTGGCGGTCATCGACGCCGACGGCGCCGGCCGCGCCGTGCCGTCGTTGCCAATGCTCACTTTCGCGGCCGCGGAGATCGATCCGCGCCCGGCGTTTCTCGTGAGCCAGGGCGGCCTGTGCGTGGAGCTCGACGTGACGCCGCGCAACGACAGCAACGGCGGACCGACCCATCAGCGCGACGTGTCGGCGATCGTCGAACAGATGATGCGTCCGGTCGTGGCCGATCCCGAATTCGGTCAGTTCGGCGGCCTCGCCATGTGGGTCATGAATGCGTGCGACATCGGCCGCGCAACGCCGATTCGCGGCACGCTCAAGCGCGCGCTGGAGCTTGGCCGCGCGGTGCGGGCCGGGCAGATCGGCAGCGCCCAGCAGATGATCGACTATCTCGCCGAGCGTTGCGACCTTGCCGCGCGGGCGATCTCCACACCCGGCGAACTGGTATCGGCCGAAGTGGATACGAGCGGCGGCTTCGATGTCGGCAAGATTCGCATTCAGGCCGGGCAGCGTACCTACACGGTGATCTACCAGAACGAGTCGCTGCTCGCGTGGGACAGCGCATGTGCGCAGCCGATCGTGCTGGCGCCGGACAGCGTCGCGTATTTCGTCGGCGGCGAAGGTCAGTCGATCTTCAGCAATGGCGACCTCGTGAACGACGACGGTTCGCTGAACCCGGCAATCGGCAAGCGCCCCGTGACGCTGATCGCCTGGCGTGCGGAAGCGGAATTGCGCAAACCCGGCCTGATTCTCGACAGCTTCATGGAACAGCTCAACAAGCTTGGCTATCTCGGGCCGTACGTGCCGCTCGAATCGCTCCAGTCCGCACGCAAGGGGGAAGCATCGTGAGCGCCCCACTTCGCATCTGCGTGCTCGTGCCCGTCGCCACGTCGCAATACAACGACCGCATCATGAAAGCCGTCGCGCCGGTCCTGCCGCCGGACGTGCAGGTCGAGATTCGCAACATCACGCAGGGACATCCCGATATCGAGAATCGGACCAACTGGTTGCAAAACGGCATGCCGGTGGTCGAACTCGCACAGTCGATAGCGAATGACGGCTTTGACGGCATCTGGCTGACCGACTTCGACATGTGCGGTGTCGAAGCGGCACGCGAGGTGATCGACATTCCGATCATCGGGGGATTTCCGGCGTCGGCTTTCACGGCGCTCGCGCTCAGTCAGCGGTTCTCCATCGTCACGATTCTGCAAAGCACGGTCGCGATGCAGCGCGCTCATCCGCAGACTTACGGGATTCAGAACACGTTCGCCTCGATCCGGGCGATCGACTGCCCTGTCGCGCAACTGGAAAACATCGACGTCGTGGTGGTGCGCACCTTCGAAGCGGCCATGGCCGCGATCAAGGAAGACGGCGCGCAGGCGATTCTGCTCGGCTGCACGGGTTTCGTGGACGTGGCGAGCCGCGTATCCACGCTGCTTAGCGAGGCCTTGGGCGTCTACGTGCCGGTGATCGATCCGAATCAGGCCGGTTTCAGCTTCCTCGTGTCGCTGGTGCGGATGAAAGTGCGCCCCAGCCGCTTGACCTACAGCAAGGTCAGCCTTCAGTCGTAAGCGGCGCGTCTGCCCGCGCCCCTCGGGCGCGGCAATTGCGTAATCGGCCCATAGACCGCTTTATGCGATTGCCGCGCGCGCCACGCTCGCCTTGAGCGCTTCTGCCCGCCTCCCCCATTTCTCCTCGATGCCGGCCGATTTCGTTCCGCGCGGACGAATTCGCCCGTTTATTCGTCGCGAACGCCTGATTGGACGAAATCGTCCAATTTCGCCCAAGTCTATGGACGCAAATGTCCAATGTCACGCGTCCAACTGTCGCAGGTCCTTGCCCCTATGCGGGTTTCACCCTGGCACGGTCATTGCTTTAGTAGTTCCGATTCAGCCATCGCTTGGATATCCAACCCCAGACAGGCGGTAGCAGTGCGACGCAACCATGACCACGTTCCACCTGCATCCTGGGAACGCGAAATCAAACGTCCGAGTAGCCGGGGAGAGCCTGAGAGACCAAAAAGATCGCGCGCGGCAACGTGTTCGAGAGATCGAACCCGATTGCTGACGCGACGATCAACGCCAGCGACACGAATCGCTGGATGCAAATTGAGAGAGGGTTGTGCTGTTGTTGTAGTAGTGGCTGTCGTGTGTCCATGTAGGGCGACCGAACACTTCCGCAGAGAAGAGCGTCGCAATGCGTGACACCGAAATAACGGATTCGTCTGGCCATGCATCGGACGAACCGCTGCGGGGTTCGGCCGTCGTTGCCCTCTTCGGGAGATAAGCAACGGCGGCTCGTCCTTTCGATCGACCTGCGGCATGCGCGGAAGATCGGCCCATTTTTCACGCAGCGAGACGGTCCCACTGCGGCATTCGCATTCCAGTCATTCCAGTATTAGCAGCCCTACGCGGCGTCAGATTGTTAGCGACGTTGCGAGCGGAATACCTTGGCCATTCCACGGGGATTCATCGCATGCACCACCACCTGTTCGAACGAGAGCTCGTTCATCTGGAGCGCGTAGTCGCTTGCGCGCCGAAAGAGCCCTTCTCACCTACCTACTGGCGCGATCGCGTCGAGCATCTAAAGAACTGTCCGCACGCGCCGCTCTATCACTACCGGATTGCACGCCTGTCCGAACGCGTCGCGCAACTGAGCGGTTGAGCGAGCCTGTCGCTATCCGAGGGGCGCGTCGCGGCCGATCCGGCGCCGCGCCGTGCGACAGTCCGAATCGACAGGACTGCGCGTTGCTATCGATATGCGAAAAAATTGGTTCGACGCACGCGCATGATTGCAGACACTTGGTGTGTTGCAACCGATCTGCCGACCATCATGAAGGGATTCGGATATCTTGCTCATCGTATCTCCGATGAAGCGACGGAAGACGCCACTGCGCCATCGGGCCAGCATCGGAAGTCCCTTAAACGGGTCGGCTCCGTGCTGCTGGTCGCGGCCATTCTGGCGTGTATTCACAGGGAAATTTCCGGTGCGATCGACGGATCACTCCTTTCCGTGGTCACGTCCTATGCTAACGGCGCGTTGCACCATGTTGCGTCGGTCTTGCTGAACCGCAGTCCATGACCGGATCGCTCGGCGTATCTGAACAACGGCGCTCGTGCGGACACGAGCGACCACCGCGCCAGCATGGCACCTGTCACTCAGCCGGAGGGCAAAACGGGCGCTCAACTGTCCACGCTGTTGTCGCTGTTGCCGCGCTCATTCCTGCGCACAGCTAGCTCGTATAGCCACCAGCCTGCCACCGTAGCCTGCAAGAAATAAGCGCCTCAATGTCAGGCGCTGCGAGCAGCGCTATCGCCGGATCTGGGCAGTAACTGGACACCTCCCATCCCACGCCAAACATTGCTTCATTGGATCCCCAGCACGCGGCGCACCGCCGGTGGGGATGTCGGCGGCCGTTTCGGCGCGCTCAACGCTCACAGCCAGAAGTGGTTACCTGAATTTGTTAAAAATTGGTTATTCCATGAGTCCAATTCGCGGACTAATCTTCCCCCATCGCATCACCGGATGCGCCTCATCCCACTCAGGAGCGAATCATGGAACAACGTCTCGATTTCTACAAAGCCAACCCCGCCGCGATCAAGGCGCTAATCGGCGTCGAAGAGCGCATCGGCAAGTCGGCGCTCGAAAAATCCCTGACCGAACTGGTCCGCCTGCGCGCCTCGCAGATCAACGGCTGCGCGTACTGCGTCGATATGCATACGACCGACGCTCGCAATGGCGGCGAAACCGAACGGCGTCTGGCCACCGTGGTGGTGTGGCGCGAAACGCCCTTCTTTACCGACCGCGAACGTGCGGCGCTCGAATGGACTGAGGCGCTGACCCTGGTTTCGCTCGACCATGTGCCCGACGCCGTGTGGACCGCCGTGCGCCCCCACTTCAGCGACGCGGAGCTGGTCGACCTGACCCTGCTGATTTCGGCGATCAACGCATGGAACCGCTTCGCGATCGCATTCCGCAAGCTGCCGGCGTAAGCACATCCAGTCAGCGCACACCGCAACCATTTTTGAGTGATCCAGCCAAGGAGAGCAATGATGAAAGTAATGCACGTGGATGCGAGCGCCAAGCGTGAGCGATCCAACTCCCGCGCATTGAGCCGGTTCTTTATCGAGTGTCTGCGCGAGGAAGGGGTGGAGCTCGACATCGATTATCTGGATGTGACGGTGGATACGCCGCCCCATGTGAGCGAAGCTTTCGCCATCGCCACCTACACGCCGGAGCACGAACGCACCGCTGCCATGCGCGCGACGCTGGCCGGCTCCGATGCATTGTGCCGACGCCTGCTCGAAGCCGACGCGCTCGTCTTCGCCATGCCCATGTACAACTGGTCGATGCCCTCCGCCTTCAAGGCGTTTGTCGATAGCGTGACGCGCACCAACGTGACCTACGCGAATACTGCCGACGGCCGCATCGAAGGCCAGCTCGGGCGCCAAAAGGTTCTGTTCATCACGAGCCGCGGCGCGGATTTGCGTCCCGGCTCGCCCTATTCCTCGATGGACGCGCTGACGCCCGCGCTAAAAGCGGCCTTCGGCTTCCTTGGCGTCGCGGACCCCACCTTCGTCGATGCACAGCCGCTGCAGTTCTCCAACCAGGAGGCGCGAGCCGAGGCACTCGAGCGGGCACGTTCCGAGTTGTCGGCAGTGGCGGCGACGTGGGCGAAATCGGCAACGTCTCGCACAACGGAAACGGCCACGGAAGCCACGACGCCTTAATGCCTTAATGCGTTGATGCCCACCCGATCGGAACGCAGATGAATGCCGACATCGATTCGGGATACTAATGTTTTATCGAATTCGAGAGTATTGAAATGCACACCAGGACACTTATCGCGGCCGTCGCATTCGCCGGCCTTTCCCTCACGGCCGTATCGCACGACCTGTTCGCCGAGGAACCGGCTGCGCCGCGCGAAACGATTACGCCCGCTTTCGCCGAAGCGATCGCCAACGTCCCCGGCAAGAAGATGACAGCCTTGATCGTCGACTATGCGCCGGGCGGCAAATCGCCCGCGCATCGGCATGGTCAGGCTTTCGTGGTCGGTTATGTGCTGTCCGGCGCCATTCGCAGCCAGGTGAACAACGGCGAGGAAAAGGTCTACCACGCGGGTGAACATTGGACCGAAAAACCCGGCGTTCATCACACCGAGAGTGAAAACGCCAGTGCTACGGAACCGGCCAGATTGCTGGCCATCTTCGTCGCCGATTCGAAAGACAAAGACCTCGTCACGTTCGACCGGAAGTGACCAGAAGTGACCGGAGCGACCCAGCGCGCCGGCGATCGATACGTATAGACGCGTGGATCACTCGCGCACCGTCTCACTTCAGACGGGACGTCAGTGCGAAGCCCTTTGGGACCACGCCGGGACGTCTGCCATCGGCACCACCGGTTCGAAGCGATGCAAAGTCGGAACCTGACGCTCGCCTGACCTGCTTCAGGAAACCACGAACGTCGCCCGATTCGAAAGATGCTCGACCATGCGCCGCGCGGCGGGCTGCAGCGCACCCAGCTCCCGAAAGCACACCACGAACTGGCGCAGCGCCCACGAGTTCGTCAGCGGAATCGTCTCGATGTCGAAGATCCGCTTATAGGCTTCCCCCACTTCGAGCGGTACGACGCTGATGCCGAGTCGCGCGGCGACCACCCGGAACGCGGCGTCGAAGTTGGACACGATCACGCGATACGACACCGTGTGCCCCGCTTTCGCGGCCGCGCGTTGCAACATCGTATGGACCGCGGTCGAGGGCGGCATGCCGACGTGATCATGCTCGAGCGTCTGCTCAAACCGCACCGACTTCAGTCCCGCCAACGGGTGGCCGGGATAGACGGCAAGCGCCAGCCGGTCCTGCCGATACGGCAGATGCTGCAAGCCTTCCAGGTCCGCGTTGTCCCAGCAGACGCCGACGGCCGCCGCGCCTTCCCGGAGTTGGCGAACAAGATCGATGGAGAGATGCTCCTCCACGTCGACACGGATGTTCTGGTTATCCGGCTCGCGCATGAAGGACGCGATGTCGTCCAGCAGTACCTCGGCGATCGCCGAAGCCGTCGCGCACACACTGACGCTCCCCCTGAGGCCACTGCCGAACGCCGCGACGTCGCTGGCGATCCGGTCCATCGTGAACAGAACATTGCGCGCGTGTTCCAGCAGGGACAGCCCTGCCGGCGTCGGCTGGACCCCGCGGCGCGAGCGCGTGAGCAGCGGCACGCCGAGGTCGGTCTCCAGTTGTGCGATCCGCTTGCTGATCGCGGACGGCTCGATATGTTCTTCTTCCGCCGCGCGGCCCATGTTGCGGTGCTCGCAGACGGCCACGAATAGCCGCAGCGTCTTGAGATCGATGTCTCGCATGCCTGTCTCCTCACCTGCCCTTTACTTTCCATATGGGAATCTCACCCGTTCCAAAATACCTCTTTATGGCAAACGTGGAAAGTCTAGAGTGACGACATCGCCAGCACCCATGACTGGCAGGTATTCAGGAGACACCGATGTCCTCGTTCCCCTCGAGCGTCGTCATTCGCGAAGTTGGCTTGCGGGACGGCCTTCAGAGCATTCAGACCATTCTTTCCACCGAGCGCAAGATCGAATGGATCGCCGGTGCTTATGCCGCCGGTCAGCGCGAAATCGAAGTCGGCTCGTACGTTCCCGCCAAACTCATGCCGCAACTCGCGGACACCGCCGAACTGGTGGCGTACGCGAAAACCCTACCCGGCCTGCTCGTCTCGGTGCTCGTGCCGAACTTCAAGGGCGCCGAACGCGCGATCGAATCGCAAGCCGATCTGATGCTGGTGCCGCTGTCCGCCAGTCACGCTCATAGCCTCGCCAACCTCCGCAAAACACCCGACGAAGTGATCGCCGAAGTCGCCCGCATTCGTGCGGCACGTGACGCCGCCGGCTCGAAGACGTTGATCGAAGGCGGCATCGGTACTGCATTCGGCTGCACGATCCAGGGTGCGGTCGATCAGGCCGAAGTGCTGCGCTGCATGCAAGGGCTTCTCGACGCCGGCGCGGATCGCGTGAGCATTGCCGATACGGTCGGCTACGGCGGCCCTGCTGCCGTGCGCGAACTGTTCGGCAAGGCTCGCGCCATTGCCGGCGACAAATTCTGGTGCGGCCATTTCCACGACACGCGCGGTCTCGCTCTCGCCAATGTCTTCGCCGCGCTCGAAACCGGCGTGGCCCGCTTCGACGCGACGCTCGCCGGTATCGGCGGCTGCCCGCATGCGCCGGGTGCAAGCGGCAACGCCGCCAGTGAAGACCTCGCGTTCATGCTTGCCGATATGGGCATCTCCACCGGCATCGATATTCCCCGCCTGCTTGCTCTGCGGGAAAAGGTCGCGCAATGGCTGTCCGGCGAAACACTGCACGGCGCCCTGTGGCTTTCGGGTTTGCCGAAAACTTTCGCGCACGCTGCGAGCGCAACACTCAACGCCTGAGGTCATGATGAATACTCCGAATCCCCTTCCTCTCGCCGGCGTGCGTGTCATCGAGTTCACGCACATGGTCATGGGCCCGACCTGCGGCATGATCCTCGCCGACCTCGGCGCGGAAGTCATCAAGATCGAGCCGCCAGGCGGCGACAAGACGCGCAAGCTGCCGGGACTCGGCATTGGCTTCTTCCGTTCGTTCAACCGCAACAAGAAGAGCGTGGTGCTCGACATCAATACGCCTGATGGGCACGCCGCCGCGGTTGAACTGATCGGCCAGTGCGATGTGATGCTGGAGAACTTCCGGCCGGGCCTGATGGCGAAACTCGGACTCGACTACGAAACGCTCTCGAAGATCTATCCAAATCTGATCTACGTGTCGCACAAAGGCTTTCTGCCAGGGCCGTACGAAAAGCGCCTCGCGCTCGACGAAGTCGTGCAGATGATGGGCGGTCTCTCTTATATGACAGGACCTGTGGGCCGACCGCTGCGCGCGGGCACTTCCGTCAACGACATCATGGGCGGCATGTTCGGCGCGATCGGTGTACTGGCCGCGCTGCGCGAGCGCGATACGACGGGCCGCGGTCAGGAAATCCAGAGTGCGCTGTTCGAGAACTGCGTGTTCCTGAGCGGTCAGCACATGCAGCAGTACGCGATGACGAAGGAGCCGCCGCCGCCCATGCCTTCGCGCGTTTCGGCATGGAGCGTCTACGACGTTTTCACACTTGCCGAGAACGAACAGCTCTTTATCGGCGCCGTGAGCGACAAGCAGTTCATCACGTTGTGTGACGTACTGGAACGGCCCGATCTCGCTGCCGAACCGCAGTTCGCCAGCAACGCGCTACGTGTCGCGGTGCGACCTGAACTGCTGATTCGCCTTGGCGAAATCCTCAAGCATCACCGCGCCGACGAACTCTCGCTGAAGCTCGAAGCCGCCGGCATTCCTTACGCGCCGATCATGCGGCCCGACCAGTTGCTCGACGATCCGCATCTGAAGGCAAGCGGCGGTCTGGTGCCGATGGAAACCGAGGACGGCATGACGGAGGTCGTGCTTCTGCCCCTGCTGATGGGTGGACGCCGCCCCGGCGTGCGTCAGGCGCTGGCCCGTGTCGGCGAGCATACGCAGGAAATCCTCGCCCGCCTGACAGGCCGGGCAGCGGCTTGAGACAACCGCGGGACATATCAAGGAGACAGTCATGCAACGCGTCATCACTACGGATATTCCGCCCATCGCATCAACCGATACCCGAGCGCATCCACGTACCGCCGCGGTACTTTCCGCGCGAATGGACCGCTTGCCCGCCACCCGCTATATCTGGCTGATGGTGTTCCTCATCTCGCTCGGCGGGTTTTTCGAAGTGTATGACCTGATCTTCACGGGTTATATCGCGCCGGGTATGGCGAAGAGCGGCCTGTTGAAAACCACCACGGCTGCGTTCTTCGGTTTTCAGGGGATTGCGGGCTTTATCGCGGCCACGTTCGCGGGCCTCTTCGTCGGTACGTTCGGATTTGGCTGGCTCCCCGACCGTTACGGCCGCCGCGCCGTGTTCACGTTCTCGCTGCTGTGGTACTCCGTGGGCTCGGCGATCATGGCATTCCAGACCACGCCCGAAGGCGTCATTCTGTGGCGTTTCATCACCGGCATCGGCGTGGGAATCGAGATCGTGACGATCGACAGTTACGTCACCGAACTCGTCCCCCAGCATATGCGTGGCCGCGCGATGGCCTTCAACCAGATGGTCATGTTCGCCGCCGCGCCGGTGGCCGCGATCCTCTCCTACTGGCTCGTGCCGACCACCGTGTTCGGCATCGACGGCTGGCGTTGTGTCGTGCTCGTCGGGTCGATCGGCGCGATATTCGTGTGGTTCATTCGCCGCATCGTGCCGGAAAGCCCGCGCTGGCTCGCGTCACATGGTCGTGAGGAGCAAGCCGAGCGCATTGTCGCGACGATGGAGGCGAAGGCCGTGAAGCAGTTGGGTCGTGCGTTGCCGCCTCCCGCATCTGCCGTTGAACAGCCCGCGCATCGCCGTGCCTCGCTTGCCGAGCTGCTTCAACCGCCTTACCGTTCGCGTCTGATCATGCTGATCGTCTTCAACTTCTGCCAGGCGATCGGCTACTACGGCTTTGCCAACTGGGTACCGACGCTGCTTATCGGGCAAGGCATCACCGTGACCAAAAGCCTGCTGTATTCGTTCGTGATCGCGATTGCGCTGCCTGTCGGTCCCATGCTCGCCATGCTGTACGCGGACAAGGTGCAGCGCAAATGGCTGATTGTCGGCGGAGCGCTCGCGGTTATCGTGTTCGGATTGATGTTCGGCCAGATGAAATCGGTCGGACCTCTGATTGTGCTGGGTGTGTTGATCAGCCTCGCCGGGCAGGCGATCTCGGTGTGCTATCACGCTTACCAGTCCGAGTTGTTCCCGACCGCGGTGCGCTGCCGGGCGAATGGCATTGTGTATTCGGCCAGCCGTATTGGCGCCATGATGTCGGGTTTCATCATCGCCTTCCTGTTGCGTGACTTTGGCGTGGCAGGCGTGTTTACCGGCATCACCGTGTGCATGGCGGCCGTGATGATTTCGATCGGTGCTTTCGGCCCCAGGACCAACGGACTGCGGCTCGAAGAAATCAACCATTGAGCATTGAAAGGCGCGATTCATGGCATTGCGGTGGTCGTCGTCAATCGCCACGGCACCCTGTTTAGTCACACCGCCGGAGAGGTGACCCCGCTTACAATGCAAGGTGCGCTGAGACGGGAGGTTGCCCGCCCGCTTCGAGCTGTTCGGCACGAACCCCGAGACGTAGCGTCACAACCTTTTCCGTCGGACCACCAGCATGTATTCATCCACGTTCATTTTTGCCACGAAGCAATTCGACGACACGTTTCATCGTCTTGATCAGGAAATCGCGAAAGTCGCGAAGACGATACCGGGCTACCTGGGCGAAGAAACGTGGGAAAACAGCGCCAGCGGTTTGACGTCTAACGTGTATTACTGGCAATCGCTCGATGCGCTTCAAATGCTGATTCAGCATCCGGCGCATCTGGAGGCAAAAGCTGCTCAGTCGAACTGGCTGAACGGATACCAGGTGATTATTTCCGAAGTGATTCGGACCTATGGAGACGGCGCTCTCGAACATCTTCTCGGGTCGTCAGCAAAGAAATAACGCGACCACGCACGTGCCGCGGCCGTAAATTCCCGCTCTTACCGATCTCACATCGCGCTCGCCGCGCGCACCTCCTCTTGTTATAATTCTTTCATCAAATCGAACAAAACATAACGCCCACCCACACATCGCGCGACAGGATCCCCATGCTGAAACCCGACCGCCTCCGCGCCCTTGCCGATGCGTTGGCAAGGCAAAACGTGATGCGCCTGCGCGACGCCGCCGGCTTGCTGGGCGTTTCGGAAATGACTGTCCGGCGCGACATCGCAGGCAGTCCGGAACGTTTCACGTATCTTGGCGGCTATATCGTCAGCGCGACCGACGTACCCAATAACGCCGGCTACTCACTCGAAGAAGAAAAGGATCACTTCGCGCAGGCAAAGGCCGAAGCGTCGGCGGTCGCGGCGGGACTTATCGGCGATAACGAAACGCTGTTCATCGATTGCGGCACGACACTCACCACGCTGGCCCGGCTGATTCCGGTCGAGCGGCACGTCACGGTGGTGTGCTATTCGCTGAATGTCGCGGAGATTCTGCGGCGCAAACCGAATGTACGAATGATTCTGCTGGGCGGCGTCTACGTGCCCTCGTCAGATTCGTTCGCGGGTGAAGAAAGTCTGGAGATGCTGCGCCGCATGGGGATCAACAAGGCGTTCATTTCCGCCGGCGGCGTGGACACTGCGCGCGGCGTCACCTGCTGGAATTTCCATGAGGTCGCGCTCAAGCAGGCAGCCATGGCAAGCGCGGTCGAACGGCATCTGGTGGTGGATCAGAGCAAGTTAGGCGTAGTCAAGGCGGTGCGCTTCTCGCAAGTCGACGACTTCGATTCCATCATCACCGAGAAAGGCCAGGAGCACCGCAAGCGCCGATAAGCGCACTTGCGGCCCGTGCAGCGCGGGCCGCGACCGCGCAACGCACAGGCCGCAGCCCGGTCTTCAATTCTTGCGCTGCAAGGCGAAGAGCGTACCGGCGATCAGAATGAATGCGCCAATAATCACCTTCTGCCAGGTGCTCGGCACACCCACCAGAATCAGCACGCTGTTGATCAGCGTGACGAGCACCACGCCGAGCAACGTGCCGGCGACCGTGCCGGTGCCGCCCGTAATACGCGCGCCGCCCAGAATCACCGCGGCGATCACGTCGAGTTCCGAGCCCACCAGATCGAACGGATTCGCAAGCCGGTTGTTCGACACGTGCAGAATCCCTGCAATGCCGGCGAGCATGCCGGTATAGCCGAATACGAACAGATGGATCGCGCGCAGGTTGTAGCCGAGCCGTTCGGCAATCGCGAGGCTGCCGCCCATTGCATAAACGCCGCGTCCCATCATCGTGCGGTTCAACAGCCACCAGGTGAGCACCGCGGCCGCCACCAGCGCCACCACCGATACCGGCAACACGGCGCGCAAGCCGTCGGCGGTGTGATAGAAAAACAGCGGAATGCGGCCGAAATGATCCATGCTGTGCGGGATGTTCATGAAGAACGTCGTGCCGATAAACGTCAGCAGCAGCCCGCGATACAGATATTGCGTCCCGATCGTGACGATCAGCGAAGGCGCTTTCAGCCGATGCACCAGCAGCCCGTTGACCACGCCGAGTACGATGCCGCCGAGCGCGCCCGTGATCAGAATCAGCGCGAACGGCGCATCCGGCCACCACGCGAACACGGCTTTGGTGATGCCGTACATGGTCAGCGCGGCAATCGCGGTGAACGAGACGTCGATCCCGCCGGAGGCGAGCACCACGAGCGTGCCCAGCGCGAACAGCGACATCGTGGTGGCGGAGTGCAACAGATCGAACAGCGTGGCCAACTGGAAGAAGCGCGGATTGATCGCGCCGACAACCAGGCACGTCACCGCGATCAACGCGACGGTGAACCATTCGGGATTGCGCGCGAGCCTGGTCCGCAAGCTCGGCGGCTTGACCTCGGGAGCGACTTCGACAACGGTCGGGGTGGTCATGGTCTGGTTCAGGCGCGAATCGATGCGCGAGTTCATGAGTGGAAACGTCCTTTATGCGGCTTCGGAAAGCAACGCGTGATACAGATCGGCTTCGCTCAGCGTGTCGGCCTGGTATTCGCTTGCCACGCGCCCTTTCTTCATCATCAGAATGCGGTCGCAGTTCTGCAGCAGTTCGGGCAAATCGTCGCTGATCAGAATGATGCCGATGCCGCGTTGCGACAGCCGCTGCATGATGCGGTAAATAATGTCCTTCGAGCCGACGTCGACGCCGACCGTCGGTCCATGCAGGATCAGCACGCGCGGGTCGATGGCGAGCCAGCGGCCGATCAGCACGCGCTGCTGGTTGCCGCCCGACAGCGATTGCACGGGTTTGTCGACACCCGGCGTGGCGATCTGCAAATCCTTCACGGTCTGTTCCGCGAGCGCCTGTGAGCGCGTGCGGTCGATCTGGCCGAAGCGGTCACGCAGGCTGGAGATCATCGCGGTGATCACATTGTCGCGAATCGACTTGTCGAGAAAAAGCCCTTCATTCAGGCGGTCTTCCGGTACATAGCCGATGCGATGCGCTTTCGCGTCCGAGGGCGTGCGCAGTGAAACGGCCTTGCCGTCGAGCGTGACCTGCCCGGATTGAGCCGGCGCGACGCCCGCCAGCGCACGCGCGAGTTCGTTGCGCCCCGAATCGAGCAGGCCGGTAATGCCGAGAATCTCGCCGCCGTGCAGTGAGAACGACACATCGCTGAACTGGCCGGCGCGCGTATAACCTCGCACGTCGAGCACGACGTTGCGCTCGCATGCGCCTTCGCGATAACGCTCGCTCGACAGATGCCTGCCTGTCATCAGCTCGCTGATCTGCGCCTTGGTGAATTGCGCGATCGGCCCTTGCGCCATTTTCTGCCCGTCGCGCAGCACGATCACCTCGCCGCCGATCGCGTAGCACTCGTCGAGTTTGTGGCTCACGAACAGGACGGTGACGCCCTGCGCGCGCAGATTGGCGAGCACGGCAATCAGATTGTCGACCTCCTTCTGCGTGAGCGAGGTGGTGGGCTCGTCCATGATGACGAACTTGGCCTCGCTGGCAATCGCGCGGGCAATCGCCACGAGTTGCCGGGTGGCGAGCGGCAACTGCTCGATGAGCGTTGCCTGAAATTCCGCGCTGCCCGGCAGCCCGACCGCTTCGAGCGCGCGTGCCGCCGTGCGCGCCAGTTCGCGCCGGTCGAAGGTGCGGGCGAGCTTGCCCGCGTGCGTGGCCAGCTCCGAGGTGAGCGCGACGTTTTCGGCCACGTTCATATTGGGCAGCAGCGAAAGATCCTGATACACGGTTTCGATACCGGCAGCGAGCGATTCGAGCGCGGAGAGCCGCGCGTGCCGCACGCCTTCGATCACGAGTTCGCCTTCATCAGGTGGCTGTGCACCGGAGATGATCTTGATGAGCGTGCTCTTGCCGCAGCCGTTTTCACCCAGCAGGTGATAGATCTGACCGCGCTCGAACGACAGGCTCACGCCGCGCAGCGCATACACGCCGGTGAAGCGCTTGTGCACGCCGACAACCTGGAGAAACGGTTGCGGCGTGTCGGACTGCGGTGACTTCGGTGAGGTTGCGTCTTGATTCATGGTGACGAGTCGCAAGTTGAGGCGTCCCCTTTGGGGGACGCCGTGACACATGAAGCCAAAGCCCGATCAGAACGGATACTGCTTGTAGTTCGTCTTGTCGACGTTCACCCAGCCCTGACCGCGCACGATGATGCCCTTGCCCGGTCCTTTCGCGACCGTCACCTTCGTGTAGCCCGGAATGCCGAGATCGGCGCCGTTCTCGACCGTCTTGCCGTCGATCAGCAGTTGCGCGACCTTGTTCATGGCGATGCCCGCGAGCTTCGGATCCCAGAATGCGATGCCATTGATGGCGCCGCTTTCGAGGAACTTGCCGGCTTCAGTCGGCAGGCCCGTGCCGTACACGCAGATCTTGCCCTGCATACCCGCCTCTTCCACCGCCCGGCCAATGCCGATCACGTCGAGCGACGACGAGCCCTGGAAGCCCTTCAGGTCCGGATGCTTGCGCAGCACTTCCTTCGCGACTTCATAGGCGCGTTCGCCGTCGTTGTTGGTTTCGAGCTTCGGCTCGACCAGGTTCATCTTCGGATACTTGGCCTTGGCGTTGCCGATGCCGCCGTCCGCCCACTGCACCTGCGAGCGGCTGCCGAGCGAACCGACCAGCACGGCCCATTTGCCGTCGTCGTGCATGCACGAGGCGAGCCGTTCGTTCAGGCCGGCACCGTAGGCGGTGTTGTCGAACGCTTCGATGTCCACCATCGTGTTCTTGGCGTTGTCGGCTTCATGCGTGACCACCTTGATGCCGCGATCCATCGCTTTCTTGAGCGCCGGTTCGAGCGTCGGCGGATCGTAGGGCACCACGGCGATCGCCGTCACCTTCTTGGCGATCAGGTCTTCGATGATTTTCAGTTGCTGGGCCGCATCCGCCCGGCCGGGGCCGGTCTGATACGCGTTAACACCGGGGTTGTCCTTGGCGAACTGCTTCACGCCGTCGTCCATGCGGTTGAACCAGTTGATGCCGGTCACCTTGACGACCGTGACGATGGTCTCGTTGGTGGCAGCCTGCGCTGCGGCGATGACGCCAATCGTCAATGCGCCTGCTGCGAGCGCGGCACCCAGTCGAGTCAATTTCATGCGATGTCTCCTTTTTGGTTCGATGTCGCCCATTTCACCGTCGCGGACAGCCAGGGCTCGTTGTCCGCCGTGTACTGAAACCTTTGTCCGGCGCCCGCTAACGCTTGGGCGCCGCATTCGTCGAGGCACCTGCGCCCGCGCCGCCGCCGAAGCCGAAAATCGCGCGCACCCGTTCGCCGCCCGCAAACGCGAGCGACAGCAGCAACAGAAACCCCCACGCGCAATCGCCGAAGAACTGCGATACGCCCATCAGATTGAACAGGCTGGAGAGAAACTGCAGCACCGTCGCGGCGAAAAACACGCAGATGATGCGGCCGTGCCCGCCGGCGGGATTCACGCCGCCCATCACGGCAATCAGGATCGCGATCAGCAGATAGGAGTTGCCGTAGTCCCATTTCGCGCTGGACGTATGCGTCGCGCTGATCAGCCCGGCCAGCGACGCCAGCACGCCGCACATGGCATAGGTCATGATCAGCATCCGCGCGCGCGGAATGCCGGCATAGAACGCCGCTTTGGGATTGGTGCCCATCAGATACAGACGCAGGCCGAACGGACTGCGTTTGAGCAGCCAGCCCAGCACGATCACGGCCGCGATAAAGATGCAGAACGCGATCGGCACCTGAAACACCGTACCGTTACCGATATTCGACAACGGGTCCACGTAATCCACATGTACGGAAGCGCCATTGCTGAGCACCACCGCAAAGCCGGTGAACAGCAACTGCGTGCCGAGCGTGCAGAGAATCGGCGTGAGTCTGAGCCGCGCGATCACCACGCCGTTCAGTAGCCCGCCGAGCAGGCCCATCGTCACCACGATCACGCAGAAGAGCGACGTGTAGAGCGCGGGCGAGTCGTCGCCGCTGACGAAGCGCGGCACGATCAGTGCGGCGACCATGCCGGACAGATTGGCGAGCCCGACGCCGGACAGGTCGATGCCGCCGTTGCCCGACACCATGGAGAGCATGATGCCGAGCGCCAGCAGGCCGAGTTCGGGCAACTGCCCGCCCATCGACTGCAGATTGTCGATATCGACGAACTGGCCGTGCGAAAGCCACGTCGCGACGAGCACGACGAGCACGTTGACGATCAGCAGAAAATTCAGTTGCCGGTCGCCGAACAGTTTTCCAGCGGTGAACGTTGACTTCATGGTGACGATACGCTCCTTCAACCTTCGCAATCGATCAGGATGCCTGGGACATGCCGGCCGGCTGGTTCGGCTGCGTCGGCTGCTTCAATACCTGGTTCACTTCGTCGAGCGTCGGCATGGAAGGCGCCGTGCCCGGACGCGTCACGGAAATGCCGGCGAGCGCGCAACCAAATCGCAATGCGGTGACCGCGTCGTCGCCGCGCGCGAGCGCGGCCGCGAAGCCGCCTGTGAAGCCATCCCCCGCGCCGGCGGTTTCCACCACGCGGCCACAGTGGTACGCGGGCACGAGAATCGATTGCGTCGCCGAATGCAACAGCGCGCCACCCTCGCCCAGCGTAACGATGACGGTGCCGACGCCCTTGGCGAGCAGCACGTCGGCGGCGCGCCGGGCGTCGTCGGCATTCGCGATCGGCACGCCGGTGAGCGCGGTCGCTTCGGTTTCATTCGGGGTGATGTAATCGCACAGCGGGAAGATACCGTCGTCGAGCGGCAACGCGGGCGCCGGATTGAACACGGTGATGACGCCATGCCGGCGCGCCACTTCGAGCCCGCGCCGCGCGGCCTCGAGCGGCTGTTCGAGCTGCGTGACGAAAACACGGGCAGAGGCGATATCGGCTTCGATTGCGTCGACATCGGCGGGCTCCATCGTGCCGGCCGCGCCGGATGCGACGATGATCGCGTTCATGCCGGTGTTGTCGTCGACGAAGATATGCGCCGCGCCCGTCGAGACGCCCTCGATCACCGAGGCGCGCGCCGTGATGCCTTCCGCGGCCCACGTGGCGCGCGCAATGGCGCCGAACGCGTCGTCGCCGATGCGGGTGCAGAACACCACGTCGGCGCCCGCGCGCGCGGCGGCCACCGCCTGATTCGAGCCCTTGCCGCCTGGCCCCATCGCGAACGCCGAGCCCGCGATGGTCTCGCCGATCTGCGGCATACGGCCGGCGCGAAACGTCAGATCGGTCACATAGATGCCGAGAATGACGACGCGTCCGTTTTGTTGCGAAGACGTATTCATGCGCGTTCCCCTTGCTCCTGAACAGCCGGGTTCAAGGGAATGTCTTGCGGCGCCAGAGATGCGCGCGGCACCTCGGCATGGAACTGCAGATCCAGATTCTTCAGCACGTTGTCTCCTCCATTTTCTGGTTGGCGTGCATGTCGTTCAGAGTGTCGGTACGGCGGCCTGTCAGTCGCCGTACGGTATCCAGATGTTCTTCACCTGCACGGCCTGGCGCAGGAACGGCCGGCCTTCGCTCGAACGGTCGAACCAGTCGAACTGGCGGCCGTGATCGACGAATGTCCGCTTCAGATTGCCGATCGATTCGCGCTCCACCAGCGTCGAATCCGCCGCGCTGCCGAAGCACCAGAGCGCATCCACATCGTCGTGCTTGGCGAGCGCCGGTAGCAACGCGCCGCGTTCGCCGGTGACGATGTTCAGCACGCCACCGGGCAAGTCCGAGGTTTCGGCGACCTGATAGAAATCCGTGACCGTGAGCGGCGACGCCTCGCTCGGCACCACCACCACGCGGTTGCCCATGGCCAGCGCGGGCGCCGCCAACGAGACGAAACCGAGCAGCGGCGCTTCGTCGGGACAGGCAATGCCGATCACGCCGAGCGGCTCATGCATGGCCAGCGCAACACCACGCAGCGGCGGCGTATGCACGGCGCCGTCGAACTTGTCGGCCCACGCGGCGTAAGTGAAGAGACGCTGTACCGAAGCGTCCACTTCCGCTCGCGCCGCGCCCTCCGTCGCACCGTTTCGCACCATGAGCTGGCGCACGAATTCGTCCGCGCGCACGGCCAGGTTTTCCGCCAGATAGAACAGCACCTGCGCGCGATTATGCGTGCTCGCCTGCGACCACTTCTGCGCGGCGCGTGCTGCTTCGACCGCGTTGCGGATGTCCTTGCGATTGCCCGCGGCCACTTCGCCGACGGGCGTGCCGTCCGGCGCGTGAACCGGCAGCGAATAGCCGCTGTCCGGCCGCGCCTGCTTGCCGCCGATAAAGAGCTTCGCGGTGCGGTCGATCGATGCAACGTTGGACAATGGGTCGAGCGTGGCGGTGGCGCCACCCGCGCTGCCGTCCGGGTTGCGCGTTGTCCTGCGCTCCGGAAGATTGAGCCAGGCCCGCGGTTTCAGGTATTCGTAGATGCCCTCACGTCCGCCTTCGCGGCCATACCCCGATTCGCGATAACCGCCGAAGCCGACCGCCGCGTCGAACAGATTCGTCGCGTTGATCCAGACGACGCCGCACGCCAGGCGCGGCGCGACATCGAGCGCGCGGCCGATGGTTTCGCTCCACACGCTCGCGGCGAGTCCGTAGCGCGAGTTGTTGGCGAGCGCAATCGCTTCGTCGGGCGTGCGAAAGCTCATCGTCACCAGCACCGGTCCGAAGATCTCTTCCTGCGCCAGCGTGGACGCCGGCGCCACGCCGGTCACGAGCGTCGGCGGATAGAAGCAGCCGCCGGCCGGCAACGTCGTCTCGGGCGACTGCCAGACCGAGCAGCCTTCACGACGGCCGGTTTCCACCAGCGACTGGATGCGCTCGAGCTGCACTGGATCGACGATCGCGCCGAGGTCGATGCTCTTGTCGAGCGACGAGCCCACGCGCAGCGTCTCCATGCGCCGTTTCAGCTTCGCGATGAATCGCGCTTCGACGCCTTCCTGCACCAGCAGCCGCGAGCCCGCGCAACACACTTGGCCCTGGTTGAACCAGATCGCGTCGACGACGCCTTCCACCGCGCCGTCCAGATCCGCGTCGTCGAACACGATGAAGGGCGACTTGCCGCCGAGTTCGAGCGTCAGCGATTTGCCCGAACCAGCCGTGGCCGAACGGATCAGCCGGCCAACTTCGGTCGAACCGGTGAAGGCGATCTTGTCCACGTCAGGATGCTCGACCAAAGCCGCGCCCGTGCGCCCGTCACCGGTGACGACATTCAGCACGCCGGCCGGCAAGCCCGCGCGATGCGCGAGTTCGGCGAACAACAACGCGGTGAGCGGCGTGTATTCGGCTGGCTTCAGGACCACGCAATTGCCCATGGCGATGGCCGGTGCGATCTTCCACGCAAGCATGAGCAGCGGAAAATTCCACGGCACGATTTGCCCGATTACGCCGAGCGGCGCCTGGTCGGCGAACTCGCTCTCCTGCAACTGGGCCCAACCCGCGTGATGCAGAAAGTGGCGCGCGACGAGCGGCACGTCGATATCGCGCGTTTCGCGGATCGGCTTGCCGTTATCGAGCGCTTCGAGCACGGCGAACAGCCGGCTGTGACGCTGCACCATGCGCGCGAGCGCATACAGATGGCGCGCGCGTCCCGCGCCGCCCAACGCGAACCAGCCAGGCTGTGCGGCGCGCGCGGCGGCGACTGCGGCGTCGATATCGGCCGCATCGCCCTGGGCAATATCCGCGAGCTGCTCGCCCGTGGCGGGTGCGTGAGAGGCGAAGCGCTCATCGGTTGCGGGCGCATGCCACGCACCGCCGATGAAATGCCCGAAACTGTCCTCATGCTGCGCCAGCCAGGCGCGCGCGGGTTGATCGTCCTCGGGTGCGGGACCGTACTCCATCGATGAAAAATACTCGGCTACGCTCATGGGATCGGTCTTCTGTTCAGGCTACGGGGTGACGGTTGAAAGCGGAGTAACGGCCGCTCACGTAATGTTCGAGCTGGCGTTCGATATCGGCCAGCAGGCTCGATGCGCCGATCCGGAAGAGTTCCGGTTCGAGCCACGCACGGCCGAGTTCTTCTTTCATCAGGATCTGATACGACAGCACCGACTTCGCCGTCGACACGCCGCCCGCCGGCTTGAAGCCGATCAGCACGCCGGTGCGCTCCTGGTACTCGCGGATCATGCGCACCATGACGAGCGACACATCCAGCGTCGCATTGACGCCTTCCTTGCCGGTGGAGGTCTTGATGAAGTCGGCGCCGGCCATCATGCAGACCATCGAGGCGCGCGCCACATTCGACAGCGTGCGAATGTCGCCGGTGGCGAGAATCGCCTTCAGATGCGCCGGACCGCAGGCCGCGCGGAAGTCCCGCACTTCGTCGTAGAGCGCCTGCCAGTTGCCGGTCAGCACATATTCACGCGTAACGACGATATCGATTTCCCGCGCGCCGTCCGCGACCGAGGCTTCGATCTCTCTCAGCTTCAGTGGATGCGGAATCAGCCCGGCGGGGAAACCCGTGGAGACCGCCGCAACCGGAATGCCGCTGCCGTGCAGCGCATCGACTGCCGCCGCAACGAAGCGGTGATAGACACACACCGCGCCCGTCGTGATGCCTTGCGGCGCAATGCCGAGCGCTTCGAGCAGATCGGCGCGCACCGGTTGGCGCGCTTTCGCGCAGAGGCGGCGCACGCGCCCCTCGGTGTCGTCACCGTTGAGCGTGGTGAGGTCGATGCAGGTGATGGCCTTCAGCAGCCACGCCGCCTGTGCATCTTTCTTGACGCTGCGACGCGTGCCGAGTGTGGCGGTGCGCCGTTCCACGGCCGACTGATTGACGCGCAGGCCGTCGAGCCACGAGGCGTCGAACGGCATGCCGGGATTGCGCACCGGATGGACGAGCGGTGTGCCGCGCAGCGCGACGACCGAGGAAGACTGCAATGGAGCTTCTGGCATAAGACATCCGAAAATATGATGCGACGCACAACAGCCGCCGGCAATTTGTTCGCACTTATGCTACAACGATTGATAGAATCATAACAAGCTTTGCGAGCAATCATGACATCAACAAGCGGATAAACGCGCTTGGTGCCCGCCAATGTTATTGACGCACCATATTCATGATGCGAAGATCACAACACGGTTGTCGGCCGGCTAGCGTTAGATAAAGAAAAGAATGTCGTCGCGTGGACGAAGGAGACATGCCAGATGAGTGAGCCGGTTGCGGTCGCGGCCGCGTCATCGCCTCAGGTTCCATTGATCCGTGTTGCGGGCGTCACCAAGCGATTTGGCGGCGTGCAAGCGCTGCGCGGCGTCAACCTCGAAGTGTTTCCCGGTGAAGTCCATGCGCTGCTCGGCGAAAACGGCGCGGGCAAGTCCACGCTGATCAAGATCCTCAGCGGCGTGCATGCGTATGACGACGGCGTGATCGAAATCGCCGGCCAGAAAGTGGCGTTCGACTCGCCGGCGCAATCGCGCGATGCGGGCGTCGCCGTGGTCTATCAGGACCTGAGTCTCGTCGAATCGCTTTCCGTCGGCGCCAATCTCATGTTGGGCCGCGAGCCCCGCACACGCCTTGGCTTTGTGAAGAACCGCCAGCTCATGGCCACGGTCGGCGAATTTTTGCGCTCGCATGGCATCCCGCTCGATCCGAAGACACAGGTCGGTGCGCTGCCGTTCGCCTACCGGCAAATGACGGAGATCTGCAAAGCCTTGATGGGCGAAGTGCGGGTCCTGATTCTCGACGAACCCACTTCCGCGTTGACCGGCGGCGAAGAGCAGATTCTGTTCGACGCGATTCGCGCGGTCACGGCGCGCGGCGTGGGCGTGATCTATGTGACGCACCGGTTGAACGAGGTGTTCCGGATTTCGCAGCGCGTTACCGTGTTCCGCGACGGCGCCAATGCCGGCACGTTCGAGACTTCGAAAACGGATATGAAACAGCTGGTGGCCGCGATCGTCGGCTCCGGTCATGCCGCGTTGCAGGCACGGCAGAAGACTGCCGTGGGCGAAGGCGTGATTGCCGCAGAACCGGCCAAGGCATCGGCTGTCCACGACGAAGCAGCTGATGCCACTGCCGCGCCCGTGCTCAAGCTATCGAACGTCAGCAACGACCGGCTGCGTCACGTCGATCTATTGCTTCGCCGCGGCGAAATCCACGGGCTCGCGGGGCTGATCGGCAGCGGGCGCAGCGAGATTCTGCAAACCATCTTTGGTCTTCGCACGGTCGACACCGGCGCCATCGAGATCGACGGTCGCGCGCGTTCGCGCATCACGCCCGCCGAAGCCATTCAACTCGGCGTGGCACTGGTGCCGGAGGACCGTCATCTCGAAGGGCTCGTGCTCGATCATTCGATCGAACGCAATCTGACACTGCCGCGCCTGCCGCATTTTTCCCGCTGGGGATGGTTGCGCAGTCAGGCGGCTGTGCAGCAGGCAAAGCGCTCCATGAAGGAGCTGTCCGTCAAGGCGCCCGGCCCTTCCACCGCGGTCAAGTTTCTATCCGGCGGCAATCAGCAGAAAGTGGTGTTCGCGAAGTGGAACCACCCGCGCCCGCGCGTCCTTCTACTCGACGAACCGACGGTCGGCGTCGACGTGGGCGCGCGCGAGGAAATCTACGGCGTGGTGAACGACGCCGCCCGGGCCGGAACCGGCGTGCTCGTCGTGTCCTCCGACCTGGATGAACTCTTGCGCCTGTGCGACCGGATCTCGATTGTTGCGGACGGCTCGATCGTCAAGACGGTCGAGCGCGCCGAACTCGCCAACGCCGAAGCGTTGCATCACCTGATCCAACTGTCCCGTTCTTCCATCGAGGCGCAAGCAACATGAACGAATCCGTCTCGCCGCTGACGTCCGAACGGCAGGCATCGCCGCCGCAGAAAAGCCGTATGCGGCGCATCGCGCGAGCCCTGCTGCAAGGCGACCGGCCCTATGCGCTCTATGCTGCGTTCGCGATTCTGCTGGTGGTGTTCAGCTTCGCGTCGCCATGGTTCCTGTCTATCGACAACTTCCTGAATATCGGCCGGCAAACCGCGCTCGTCTCGATCATCGCGATCGGCATGACCTTCGTGATCATTGCGCGGCAGATCGATCTGTCGGTGGGATCCACGTTGGCGCTCTCGGGCATGTCCGCCGCGCTCGCCATGACCTATCTGGGCAACAACTGGGTGATCGGCGCGATCGCCGGGATCGGCACCGGCGCGATTGTCGGCGCGATCAATGGGATCGTGACCACGCGCGTCAACATTCCTTCGTTTCTGGTCACGCTCGGCACATTGAGCGCCGCGCGCGGACTCGCGCTGATGGTCACGACCACCAAGCCCGTGATCATCGACAACGACTCGTTTATCGCGATCTTCGGCGAAGGCGACATTTTCGGCGTGCCGGTGCCGATCATCTGGACGCTGCTCGCCGTGATCGCGGGCATTCTGCTGCTGCACTACAGCGTGTTCGGACGGCAGATCTATGCGGCGGGCGGCAATCCGACCGCCGCGCTCTATTCGGGCATCAACACGCGGCGCGTGACCACCCTCGCCTTCATTCTCACCGGCATGCTGGCCGGGCTCGCCGCGCTCGTGCTTTCCGCCCGCTCGCACGCGGCGCGGCCCGATGTGGTGCAAGGCATGGAACTGGATGTGATCGCCTCCGTCACGCTCGGCGGGTGCAGTCTGTTCGGCGGCCGCGGCTTCGTGCTGGGGACGCTGCTTGGCAGTCTGATCATCGGCACGCTGAATAACGGACTGGTGCTGCTCGGCGTCAGTTCGTCGCTGCAACTGGTGATCAAGGGCGTGATCATCGTCGCGGCGGTTGCGTTTACCAGGAAGTAGCGAGCGGTAGCGCAGTAATGCCGTCACGGCGACCGCTCGCGAGCAGACGTAGTTCGGACGTGAAGCACAGACATGAAGACCAACGGAGGAGAGACATGAAACAACATCGTGGTTCAAGCAAAGCGTTAGCCAGTGTCATGGCGGCGGCGGCCGTCGCATGTCTGGCTTCCTCGGGCGCTTACGCGCAGTGTGTGACCAGCCTGCCCACCGGATCGATCGGACCGAAGACGATCGTGGGGCAAGGGCCGAACGGCGAAAAAGCCGCGTCGGTGGATGCCGTGAAGCTGACCGACGCCGACATCGCCAGGATCAAAGCCGGCAAATTCAAGGTCGGCATTTCCATGCAGACCATGAATCTCGACTGGTCGCAACTGCAGGTGCAAGGCATTACCGATACGCTGAAAAAATACGGCGTGGAAGTGATCGGTACGGCCTCCGCTGAGTATCAGGTCGACAAGCAGATCGCCGATATCGAGAATACGATCCAGCGCCATCCGGACGGCATCATCTCGATTCCGGTGGACGGCACGGCAACGGCCGCCACCTACAAGAAGGTGTCCGCGGCCGGCATCAAACTCGTGTTCATGGACAACGTGCCAACCGGCCTGAAGCATCCCGAGCAATACGCCGCGATGATCTCGGCGGACAGCGAAGGCAACGGCCAGATCGCGGCGAAAGTGCTTGCCTCGTGCGTGCCGCAAGGCGCGACGGTCGGGCTCGTGAATTTCGGCGTGGACTACTTCAGCACGACCGAGCGCACCAAGGCCGTCAACGACTGGCTGAAGAAGAATCGCCCGGACATCAAGATCAAGCAGGTCGCTTTCACGGACCCGTCGAAAGTCGGGCAGATCGCGGGCGACTTCCTGACCGGCAATCCGGACGTGAAGGGGCTCTTCGCTGTCTGGGATCAACCGGCACTGGACACGCTCACCTCGATGCGCGCACAAGGCGTGACGATTCCCGTGACGACGGTCGACCTCGGCCTGCAATCCGCGATCGAGATCGCCAAGGGCGGGCCGCTCAAGGCCACCGGCTCGCAACGTCCGTACGACCAGGGCGTAGCCGAAGCGCTGGCGATGATGAAGGCGCTCATCGGCCAGACCCCGCCGGCGTGGATCGGCGTGCAGTCTTTGCCGGTGGTTCAGTCGAACGTGCTCGAGTCGTATAAGACGGTATTCAAGAAAGACCCGCCGCCCCAGCTTGCCGACGCCTGCAAGAAGGCCAAGCCGGCTTGCGGCTGAGCGGGGCGAACCGCACCGCAGCATCGCGCTGTTCTCCTTGAGCGTCCGTGCGCCGGCGAGGCTGGCCGGCGTCGGGCGCGAATCGTGCTACTCGATAGACCTACCAAGTCGATTCGAACAAGGAGAAAAGATGACCCTGCTCATTTATCTGGCTGGCTGGATCATTCTGATCGGCGGCGTGGCCTGGGGCTTGATGGCCATGCACGTCGCTCAACATACGATTGCCATCGTCGCCGTGATCCTGCTCGGCGTCGCGGTGATTACCGGTGCGACACGGGCTCGCAGTCGCGACCGTTCATAGCACCGCCGCCTTCCCTGCCGTGCGCGCCGGGCGACCCGCACCGGCGCCATTCCCGTTCCCGCCATCCGAACCGCGTCGGCTCCGTGCGCGCCATGCGAACCGCGCCGCCATCATCCGTGCCGTGCTCAATCGCATGGATTTCCCGATTCCGCCGCACTTCCGCAGCCGTCGGCGGTTCGCCGTCGACGGCTGCCCGTCAGAACCCCGCGTGAGGCCGCGCCATATCGCCGTCACCGGGAACCCCGCCCGCGGATAACAGAACGGTAATCTAACCGACGGCAGCCCGTCAGCGCCGCCCCGCCACACTCCTGACTCATGAAGCCCGCGTCACGGCCTCAGCCGCACCGCAATGACGCGTACCGCCATCGGCCTCTTTTCAGGAACCCGTCATGTGGATCGTCAGGCTTGCGCTGCGCCGCCCTTATACCTTCGTGGTCCTCGCCGTGCTGATCTTTATCGCCGGCCCGCTCGCGATACTGCGCACACCGACCGATATTTTTCCGAACATCAATATCCCGGTGGTCAGCATTGTCTGGACGTACAACGGCTTTTCCGCCCAGGACATGGCCAATCGCATCACGTCCAACTACGAGCGCGCGTTGACCTCGGACGTGGACGATATCGAGCACATCGAGTCGCAATCGCTGAACGGCGTCTCCGTGGTGAAGATCTTTTTTCATCCGGGCGCGGACATCAATCGCGCGATTGCCGAAGCGGCGTCCAATTCGGCGTCGATTCTGCGCGTGCTGCCGCCGGGCACATTGCCGCCGAACATCATCACGTATAACGCGTCGACCGTGCCGATCCTGCAACTCGGCCTGTCCAGCAACACGCTCTCGGAACAGCAGCTCTACGACCTCGGCAATAGCCAGATCCGTACGCAACTGGCGACGGTGCAAGGCGCGTCCGTGCCGCTGCCGTTCGGCGGCAAGGTGCGGCAGATCATGGTCGACATCGATCCGCGCGCGTTGCAGGCCAAAGGACTTGCGCCGCTCGACGTGGTCAACGCCGTGAACGCGCAGAACCTGATCCTGCCCGGCGGCACGGCCAAGATCGGCACGAAGGAATACAACGTGCAGATGAACGGCAGCACCGACACCGTGGCGGCCCTCAACGATCTGCCGATCAAGACGGTGGCCGGCGGCGTGGTCTATGTGCGCGACGTCGCCCACGTGCGCGACGGCTACGCGCCGCAAACCAACATTGTGCGCAGCGACGGCAAACGCGCCGCGCTGCTGACCATCGAAAAATCCGGCAGCACGTCGACGCTCACCATCATCCAGCAGGTCAAGGCCATGCTGCCGCATATCGCGGCCGGCCTGCCGAGCGCGCTGCATATCACCGCACTGTCGGACCAGTCCGTGTTCGTGAAGTCCGCCGTGGTGGGCGTGGCGCGCGAGGCAGTGATCGCCGCCGCCCTCACCGCCGTGATGATCCTGCTCTTTCTCGGCAGCTGGCGCGCCACGCTGATCATCGCGGTTTCCATTCCGCTCGCCGTGCTGACCTCGCTGATCGCGCTGTCCGCGCTCGGCCAGACCATCAACATCATGACGCTCGGCGGCCTCGCGCTCGCCGTGGGGATTCTCGTCGACGACGCCACCGTCGCGATCGAGAACATCACGCATCATCTGGAGAATGGCGAATCGCTGTACGACGCGATCCTGAACGGTTCCGGCGAAATCGCCGTGCCGACGTTCGTCTCGACCCTGTCGATCTGCATCGTATTCGTGCCGATGTTCCTGCTTTCAGGCGTGGCCCGCTATCTGTTCGTGCCGCTCGCCGAAGCGGTGGTGTTCGCGATGATCGCGTCGTACTTCTTCTCGCGCACGCTGGTGCCGACCCTGGCGATGTACCTGATGCGCGCGCGCAGCAACGCGCCCGTTACCGGCAACGGCCCGGTTGCGCGCCTGATCCGTTTTCAGGCCGGCTTCGAGCATCGCTTCGAATTGCTGCGCGTACGCTATCGCGACGTGCTCGCCGCGGCGATCGCGAGTCCGCGGCGCTTCGTCGCGATCTTTTTGCTGCTGTGCATCGGCTCGCTCGCGCTGGTGCCGTTCGCCGGTCGCGACTTCTTCCCCGCCGTGGATACCGGCGAGATCCGCCTGCATCTGCGTGCGCCGACCGGCACGCGGATCGAGGACACCGCGAGCATCACCGACCAGGTCGAAGCCCGGGTGCGCGACGTGATTCCGAAGCCGGAGCTTGCGGCGATCCTTGACAACATCGGCGTGCCGGTGAGCGGTATCAACCTGACCTACGACTCGTCGGACCCGATCGGCCCGGAAGATGCCGACGTGATGATCACGCTCGCGCCGAAACACAAGCCGACGGCGCAATACGTGGCGACGCTGCGCACGACACTGACGAAGGATTTCCCCGGCGTCACGTTCGCCTTCCTGCCCGCCGACATCGTCAGCCAGATTCTTAACTTTGGCCTGCCCGCGCCAATCGATATCCAGATTGTCGGCAACAAGCTCGACGCCAACCGCACGGTGGCGAACCGTCTGCTCGCGCAACTGCGCGGCGTGCGCGGCCTCGTCGACGCGCGTATTCAGCAGCCTGGCGACGCGCCCGCGATCAATGTCAACGTCGATCGCACCCGGGCGATTCAGGCCGGCCTGTTACAGCGCGACGTGTCGCAAAACCTGCTGATCGCGCTCTCGGGCAGCTCGCAAACCTCGCCGAATTTCTGGCTCGATCCGCACAATGGCGTGAGCTATCCGCTCATGGCGATGATGCCGCAGTACGACATCAACTCGCTGCAGGCCCTCGCCAATATTCCGGTCGCGCAGAACAGCGGCGCGGCCACTACGTCGAGCACGCCAACAGCCGCGGCCAGCGCCTCGTTCTCGGCGAACGGCGCGGGCCCGGCGCCGCAGAACCTGCTCGGCGCGTTGAGCACGCTGACTCGAGGCACGCAGCAAGCCGTCGTCTCGCACTACAACGTGCAGCCGGTGCTCGATATCTTCGCTTCGGTGCAAGGGCGTGATCTCGGCGGCGTGGCGGCGGACGTGAACCGGATCGTCGATCAGATCCGGCCGCAGTTGCCGCCGGGCGCGTCCATCGTGGTACGCGGCCAGGTGCAGGCCATGCACGATTCGTTCAGTGGCCTCGCGAGCGGTCTCGTGTTCGCCATCGGCCTCGTCTATCTGCTGATGGTCGTCAACTTCCAGTCGTGGCTCGACCCGTTCATCATCATCAGCGGCTTGCCGGGCTCGCTCGCCGGCATTGCCTGGATGCTGTTCAGCACCGGCACCCGCCTGAGCGTGCCGGCGCTCACCGGCACGATTCTGTGCATCGGCATCGCCACGGCCAACAGCATTCTCGTCATCAATACGGCGCGCGAAACTCACCAGGCCGGCAAGCCGCCGCTGGAAGCCGCACTCGAAGCCGGTTTCAGCCGCTTCCGTCCGGTGCTGATGACCGCGCTCGCCATGCTGATCGGCATGCTGCCGATGGCGCTCGGTCTCGGCGACGGCGGCGAACAGAACGCGCCGCTCGGCCGCGCCGTGATTGGCGGCCTCGCGCTCGGCACGATGTCGACCTTGCTGTTCGTGCCGGTCGTCTACGGAATGGTGCATGCGTGGCTCGACAAACGCCGCGCGGCGCGCACCGCAAAACTCGAACCCGCCGTCCCCGAACGCACCCTTTGATTTCGACGAGACCTATCCCATGAATAATTCCTCACTTCCGCCGGGGCTTGGTGAGCAGGCAACCAAGGCCGTTGACAGCAGCCATGCCGCTCACGCTGACGCTGCAGGCTGCGCGACCGATCGCGCGACCAACGCGAGCGATTCGACGAATGCGACCAATGCGACGAACGCAACAAGCGCGACTAAAGGGTCCGACGCAACCAGCGCGAAACCGCGCCGCGCTCTCTGGCCGTTCGCACTCGGCGGTGTCGCCGTGGCGCTGCTGATCGTCGGCATCGTGCCGCGCCTCCATGCCAGCGCCGACTTGACCGAGCAGACGCAGGCGCAAAGCATGCTGACCGTGTCGGTGGTCAAGCCGCGCCCCGCGCCGAGCGTGAACGAACTGCTGCTGCCCGGCTCCGTCACGCCGTTCGCGGAAGCATCGATCTACGCGCGCACGAGCGGCTACCTCGCGCACTGGAACACCGACATTGGCGCACAGGTGAAAAGCGGCCAGGTGCTCGCGACGATCGAGGCCCCGGATCTGGACGCGCAACTGCGCCAGGCCCGCGCCGACGAAGCCACCGCGCAAGCCAATTTCGACTATGCGAAGACCACCGCGCAGCGCTGGCAGGAGATGCTGAAAACCCAATCGGTCGCGCAGCAGGACGCCGACACCAAGGTCAGCGACATGCAGGCGCGCGGTGCGATGCTGGCCTCGGCGCAGGCCAATGTCGCGCATCTTGCCGAACTGGTCTCGTACGAAAAGATCACCGCGCCGTTCGACGGCGTGATCACCGCGCGCAACGTCGATGTCGGCGCGCTGGTGACGGCGGGCGGTACGCCCGGCACCGCGGGCATGTCGGGCGAGCTGTTCCATATCCAGCAGAACGGCGTGTTGCGGGTGTTCGTGGACGTGCCGCAGAACGACGCGCCTTACGTCACCCCCGACACCGGCGTCTATCTGAGCGCCCAGCAGTATCCGGGCCGCCGCATTCCAGCCAAGGTGGCGCGCAGCACCGGCTCGATCGATCCGTCGAGCCGCACGCTGCGCGTCGAGGTAGATGTCGACAACAAGGACGGCGCACTGATGCCCGGCGCTTACACGCAGGTGCATCTGCAATTGCAATCGACCACGCCGGCACTCGATCTGCCCGTCAGCGCCCTGCTGTTCCGGCCGGACGGCGTGACGGTCGCGGTGGTCGACAGCCATGGCCGCGCGGTGCTGAAGACCGTGCATATCGGCCGCGATTTCGGCACGCACGTGGAAATCACCACGGGCCTCGCCGCCACCGACCGCGTGATCGACAACCCGAGCGATTCGCTGAGCACCGGCCAGATGGTTCAGATCATGCCGGCCATGCACGGCTGAGTGCCTCATCACGGAAAGGATTCGCCGATGTTCTCCCTATCTGATTCACGACCGCTGCCGCGCCGCGCGCTGGCGGCCACGCTGATCGGCGCGCTGCTCACCGCGTGCTCGACCTTGCCGCCCTATCAGCGCCCGAGCGCCGAGATTCCCGCACAGTATGCGGGCGCCGCGCCCGGCTGGGCGCAAGCCGCGCCGGCCGACGCCACGCCGCGCGGCCCCTGGTGGACGATCTTCAACGATCCGGTGCTGAACCAGCTCGAAGCGCGCATCGACGTTTCGAACCAGACCGTGCGCAAGGCGGTCGCGCAGGTGCAGCAAGCGCGCTCGATGGTGGACTACCAGCGCGCCGGTTTCTTTCCGACGATCACCGCCGGAGTGGCGCAGGACCGCTATCGGACCTCGCAGAACGTCGAAGGGAAATCGCTCGCGGGCAAGACCGTGCCGGACTATTCGGCGGGCGTGGCGGCGAGCTGGGAGCCGGATCTGTTCGGCCGGGTGCGCGACAGCGTGAACGGCGCGCAGGCCGACGCCCAGGCGAGCGAAGCGGACCTCGAAGGCGTGCGACTGTCGATGAGCGCGGATCTGGCCGTCGACTATTTCTCGCTGCGCTCGCTCGACACACAGAAGAAGCTGCTCGACGACAGCGTGAGCGCCTACGACGCCGCGTTGAAGCTGCTGCAGCAGCAGCTGAAAGACGGCGCGATCGATGCCTCCGCGGTCGCTCAAGCCACGACGCAACTCGAAGCGACGCGCACGCAAGATACCGATATCGACGTGTCACGCTCGCAAATGCAGCACGCGATCGCCACGCTGATCGGCGAACCGGCATCGACCTTCACGCTGGCGCCGAACGGGTCGGCTGCGACGCCGCCGGCGATTCCGCCCGGTGTGCCGTCGCAACTGCTGGAGCGTCGCCCGGATATCGCCGCCGCTGAACGGCGCGTGGCGTCGGCGAATGCGCGGATCGGCGAGGCGCATGCAGCGTTTTTCCCGGACCTGGTGCTGTCCGCGAGCGTCGGGCTCGAAAGCTCGTTTTTCGCGCCGTGGCTGAGCGCGCCAAGTCTCTTCTGGTCGCTCGGGCCGCAACTGGCCGGCACGCTGTTCGACGGCGGCAAGCGCAAAGCCGCCCTGCACGGCGCCACGGCGCAATACGACGGCGCGGTCGCGGACTATCGTCAGTCGGTGCTGGTGGCGTTTCAGCAGGTCGAGGACAACCTCTCCGCCCTGCATGCCCTCGCCGACGAAGCGACCAGCCAGCAGCGCGCCACCACCGCCGCCGACCTGTCGTTGCGGCTCACCACGAACCGTTTCAACGCGGGCGCGGTCAGCTATCTCGACGTGGTGACGGCTCAGACGATCGCGCTCACCAACCAGCGGGTAGCCGATCAGATCGCCGCGCGGCAGTTGGAGTCGAGCGTGCTGTTGTTGAAGGCATTGGGCGGGACGTGGGGTAACGCAAGCAAAAGCGCGGCGGGTTCGGTGTAGGACCGCTATCCGCTTTCAGACGCTGCGCGGGAACGTCAGCACGAAGGAGGTGCTCCGCGCGTCGCTCTGCGCGTGCACGGACCCGCCGTGCAGTTCCATGATCGTGCGCACGATGGCGAGCCCGAGCCCCGTGGACCCGGACGACCCTTGCGACAGCCCCGCCGTCGGCAGCGCGCTGCGCGACGGATCGACCCGGTAGAAGCGGTCGAATATCCGTTCGATGTGCTCGGCGGGAATCGGCTGCCCCTCGTTCTCGACGGTGACGCGCACGGCCTCCGCCGACGCGCTCGCGTCGAGCACGATCTCGCTGCCTGGCGGCGTGTAGCGAATGGCATTGGCGAGCAGATTGCTCACGGCGCGACGAAACAGTTCGAGATCCGCCGTCAGGCTGGCCGTGCCGCTGACACGCACGCGCACATTCGCATCTTCGGCAATCCCTTCGAAATAGTCGGCGATGTGGGCCAATTCCTGCCCGGCATCGAACTCACGCATGTGCTTGACGAACTGCGGATGCTCGGCGCGCGCCAGAAACAGCACGTTCTCGATCATTTTCGAGAGCCGGTCGCACTCTTCCAGATTCGAGGCGAGCACCGACTCGTATTCATCGACGGAGCGCGGCCGGGCAAGCGCGACTTCGGCGGCTCCACGCATGTTGCTAAGCGGCGTGCGCATGTCGTGAGCGAGGTCGGCGGTGAAACGGGACAGACGCTGAAAACCGTGGTCGACTCGCTCGAGCATCGCGTTCAGCGCGGCGACCAGCGTCTCCAGCTCGCTCGGCACACGCGCGACCGGGATCCGCGTATTGAGGCGATTCACCGTGACGAGGCTCGCGCTCGTTGCAATATTGCGCAACGGCCGCAGCGCGGCGCGAATCAGCAGATAGCCGAGCAGCACCGCCAGCAGCACGCCGGCCACGCCGGCTATGCCGAGCTTGTCGCGGTAACGGTCGAGCAGCAGCCAGCGGTCGCTCATGTTGCGCGCCACCAGCAGGCTCGCGGTGTCACCGTCGCGCAGCCGCGCGTCGGTGAGAATGCCGCGGATCGGCGCGCCGTCACGGCCGGTCCAGTCGCCAATATCGTCTTCCGTGATGCGCACCGTTGCCGCCACGCGCGCGAGCGGCGGCAACGCGGCAATGGTCGTCGCGCCGCTTGCCGCCTCGGGTGCCGCGAACGCGCCGGCGATGTTGTGTTCGATCGCGCGCTTGCCGTCGGGATCGAACACTTCCATCGACATGGCCTGATTGCCCAGCACGATGCTGGTCAGCCGCTCGCTGTGCTCGCGTATGGCCGCCGCCGAATCCAGTTCTTCGGCGAGGCGCCGTGCATGACGCGCGGCGAGCACGATGTCGAGATCGTCCTGCGCCTTGATCTGCCTTTCGAGCGCCACATACAGAAAACTGCCGACCAGCACGAACACCGTCAGCGTCGTGGCGCCGAAGGCCAATGCTAGCGTCGCGGCAAGCGAGCGGCCGCGCATCAGGCGGCGTCCTTCAGTTCGAGCACATAGCCCACGCCGCGCACGGTATGAATCAGCTTGACGGGAAAGTTGTCGTCGATCTTGGTGCGCAAGCGGCGGATCGCCACTTCGACCACGTTGGTGTCGCTGTCGAAATTCATATCCCACACATACGACGCGATCTGCGTGCGGCTCAACACTTCACCCTGGCGCCGCGCGAGCAGTTGCAGCAGCGAGAACTCACGCGGCGTGAGGTCGATGCGCGTGCCGCCGCGCTTCACGCGCCGGCGGTTCACGTCCATTTCCAGGTCGCCCACCTTGATCAGTTCACTCTCGCGCGGCGGGCCACGGCGGGCCAGCGTGCGCACGCGGGCCAGCAATTCGACGAAGGCGAAGGGCTTGACGAGATAGTCGTCCGCGCCGAGTTCGAGGCCGCGCACGCGGTCGTCCACGTCGTCGCGCGCGGTGAGGAACAGCACGGGGGTGGTGCGCGTGGTGCGCAAGGTCTTGACGATGGTCCAGCCGTCCATGCCGGGCAACATCACGTCGAGCACGATCACGTCGTACTCTTCTTCGAGAGCGAGGATCAGCCCTTGCGGGCCGTCGTTTGCCACATCGACCGCGTAGCCGGATTCTTCCAGGCCTTTCTTCAGATAGGCCGCTGTTTTCAGCTCGTCCTCGATCACCAGGATTCGCATCGATTGCTCCGCTTTGCGTTGACGGTGAAATCATACCGTCAAGCTCCCGGACGCGTGATGACGATGCCGTAATCTCCGTGCGCTTAATCGGGGTGCGCGCCGCCGGTCCCGGAAGCAGCCTGCATGGCAGGCGACAAGGCCGCCCCCGCTTGTCCCACTTCTCCCACTTGTCCCGCTTGTCCCGCTGGTCCAATTTCCCCCGCATACGGCGCCGCAGCACCGGCGTGCCGCAGCTTCTTCACCCTGCCGATCACCTCGCGGGCCATGTGCCGCGCGCGGATCGCCGCGAGGCCCCAATTCGAATTGATGGTTTGCACGGTCCATGCCGTGGTCGCCGCGCCGCGCGACCAATAGGCCTTGAAGTCTTCCGTGCCCACGCCGAAATCGAGGTCGTAGCCCTTGTCGAAGGCCCACTTCACGCAATGTTCGATCGCGATCAGGCCCGGACAGAACTTGCCGTAGTGCGGGTCGAAACCGGAAATGATCGCGCTCGCCCACGGGTTGCCAGTGCTCACGACGAGCGCGGCAACCGGCGCTTCGTCCAGGGTGACGACGATCAGGCGCCCCATCGAGGGCACGTCGCCCGAATAGATCAGCTTGCAGAGGAAGCGCTCGAACTCAGGCGAATCGAGCCACACGCTACGCTTGCCGACGCGATCGCTCCAGGCGCGCTTGCATTGGAACATCCACTTGATGATCGACGCCGTTTCGCTTTCGTCCACCGGATCGAGCATGCGCACGGCGAGCGTGCCTTCCTTTGCTAACTTCTTCGCGAAGCCGCCCGGCCGCTTGCGAAACAACGTGCCGAGCGTCTGGCAATACTCGTCCCAATTGCCCTGCCCGCGCAATGTCGCGGCGGATGCGTTGTGCGCCTCGGTAAACAGGATCCTGCGCTCCTGCGTCACGAGCCTGTACAGATCGAGCCGCTCGCGCACGTAGGGCAGATGGATGAAGTCGGCGCCGCAACGCCGGCGGGCCATGTCCCACGCGCCGGCTACGAGCGCCGGGGTTGTTTCGTTGGCTTCGACGAGCACGCTCGTGAAGTCGCCGCCTTCGGGGCCGAGCGGCACCAGATACGTCCAGAGCGAACGTTTGACGGCTTCGAGCGGCCAGACCATGACGAGCTTGCCGTCTTCGCGGCATACGATGCATTTGAGCTTGCGTCCATGCGGCTGCGACACGTGCTTCCATGCCAGCCAGCAAAACCCGAACGACTGATAGCAGTAGCCTTGCGCCCTCGCCCAGAGCGCGTCCCATTCGGGCTGCAACGCACGAAATTCAGCTTCGTCGCTGATGACTTCGTAGCGCCGCGTGGTCCGGGTTGTCTCGTCCATGTCGCCTCACACCATGCCTTGTCGTGTTTTTGTCCCGCGCTGTCCCCGCGCCGCTCCATCCGGACAGGCGCGGACGCCGGACCCCACCGGCGTCGACTGGAACGGGTGACATGAGCATGCGCCGAGGCGTTCCGCAGGTGTGTGCGACGCCGCACGCTGCAGTGCGGCGCAACGGCGCTTCCGACGTTGCAGCGTCGGCCCGCGCGCGTGTCGGCGCTACCCGCGGCGTGGGCTATTCGACGTTGTCCGAGACATCGGTCATACGAATCATGTGCGGTTTGACCACGTCGTCCTCGTCGTCGCTCTTTTCCGATGGCGGATGAATCAGCGCCTCGAGCCGCGCCTTGGTTGCCAGAAACTCGGGCGACGTCACCTGCGAGTAATCGCGCGGCCGCGGCACCGGCACTTCGATCAACTCCTGCACCTCGCCGGGATTCGCCTTCAGGACCAGAATACGGTCGGCCAGAAAGATCGCCTCGTCCAGATCGTGCGTGATGAACAGCACGGTCACGTCGACGTTGCGCCAGATGTCGAGCAGGTGCGTTTGCATCTTCGCGCGCGTTTGCGCATCCAGCGCGCCGAAAGGCTCGTCCATGAGCAGAATGCGCGGCCGGTTCGCGAGCGCGCGGGCAATCGCCACGCGCTGTTTCATGCCGCCCGACAACTGATGCGGATACGCATTGGCGAACTTCGTCAGGCCCACCAGATCGAGCCATTGCAACGCCTCGCGTTCGGCATGCAGGTTGCCGCGGCCGTTCATCTTCAGGCCGAACATGACGTTCTTCTTGACCGTCAGCCATGGAAACAGCGTGTAGCCCTGAAACACCATGCCGCGGTCGGCGCCCGGCCCCTGCACGGGTTTGCCGTCGAGCAGTACGCTGCCGCTGGTCTGCCGCTCCAGACCGGCGAGAATGCGGATCAGCGTGGACTTGCCGCAGCCCGACGGCCCGATCACGCAGACGAACTCGCGCCGGTGCGTCTTGAAGTTGATGCCGTCGAGCGCCGTGCACTCGCCTTGCGGCGTCTCGAAGCGCTTGCCGAGGTCGCGCACCTCCAGAATCACTTCGCGCGATTTCAGACGGTCGAAACGCTCGCGTACCGCCTCGGACTGAATCAGGTACGACGGAATCGGTTGCGGATTTAACATGATGGAATCCTTGGAATGCTGTGCGTTGCTTACGATAGGCTGTGTCACGAGGCCGTTTGCTACGCCTTGAGCGTGCGGTCCCACGGAAACAGCTTGCGGCCGAGCCACGCCAGCACGAGATCGGTGCCGAGGCCGATGATGCCGATCATCATGATCGCCGCGTAGACGTTCTCGAAATGCTCGTAGCGCGCCTGCTGCGTGATGTACCAGGTGATGCCGGAGCTGGTGCCCACCAGTTCCGCGACGATCAGATAGGTCCACGCCCAGCCGAGCAGAATGCGCTGGTCGCGATACAGATCCGGCAGAATGCCGGGAATCACCACATGCGTGAGCAGCTTGAATTTCTTCGTGCCGAGCGTCATGGCGGCTTCGAACAGGCCATATTCGAGCTTGCGCGTGGTGTTCGCCACGATCAGCACTTGCTGGAACAACGTGCCGATCACGATGATCGCGATCTTCGGGCCGTCGTAAATGCCGAGGATCGCCACCATCAGCGCGCCGAACGCGGGCGCCGGCAAGTAGCGGAAAAACTCGAAGAACGGCTCCTGCAAACGCGCAATCGCGCTATACGTGCCGCACACAATGCCGATCGGCACACCGATCACGGACGAGAGCACGAAGCCCCAGAAAATCACCTGAATGCTGTGCCACAGGCTCTGATGCAGCCAGACGCCGTCACGCGACGCGGGCGGCGTGGTGAACGCGGTGTAGAACGCGCGCAGCACTTCGTGCGGCGCGGGCAGATACACCGGGTTGACCGGCTCGCCTGCCGGCAAGGCCGCATGCGCTTCGCGCGCGTGGCTGAGTTCGTCGGCGAATACCTCCTTGTCGACGCGCATGCCCGGCTGAAAATAGTCGACGCTGCCCGGGCTGTCGATCAGCACCTGCGGATGCCAGATGAACGGCACGTAGCTGACCACGCACCAGACAAGCAGCGGCAACAGAAACGAGCCCGCGCCCAACAGCCATTTGCCGCGTACGGAAAGTTCGCGGCGCACCGCGAACCATTCGGTTCTGTCAATGACGGCCATGGGATTCTCCGAGGCAGACTTCGGTTGCGTCGTTGGCGGACGGTGACGCCGTGGCCATGTGATCGCGCCATGCACGCGCCAGGTCGAGCAGCATCGCGTCTTCGTGCGCGCGAGCCACGAAGGTCACGCCGAACGGCAGGCCCGCGTGTTTGCCAACCGTGCACACGCCGGCCGGCACCGCCAGCGCGGACAGATCGAGCAGGTTCACGAAGTTGGTGTAGTAGCCGAAGCGCGAATTCACGCGGATCGGGTCGGCTTCCAGTTCGTCGACGGTGGCGGTCGTCGCCGAGGTCGGCGTGACGATGGCGTCGATGCGCGGCCAGACTTCGGCGGCCTGCATGCGCAGGAATGCGAGGCGGTCGAAGGCGGCGAACGCATCGGCCGCACTCCAGCGCGCCGCGCCGCCGATAATCTCGCGGATTACCGGATGCAGCGCGTCCGGCTGCGTGTCGACGAACTCGCGGATCGCCGCGAGCCGCTCCGCGACCCACGGTCCTTCGTAGAGCAGCCGCGCGGTGGCGAGGAACGGCCCGAAATCGATCTCGATCAGTTCGGCGCCGGCTGAACGCAGGCGCGTCAGCGCGGCGTCGAAAGCGTGTGCGTAAGACGTGTCGCCGAAAAATTCGAGCTGGCTTGCGCGCGGCACGCCGAAGCGCACACCGCGTAGCGAGCGTTGCGCGCCGTGTTGCGTGGAGGCTTGCGTGCCGTCTTGCGGCGGCTGGAATTCCCGCGCATATGGGTCGTTCTCCGTCACGCCGCGCGCGGCGTCGAAAACGCGCTGCGCGTCGTCTGCCGAGCGCGCGAAGATCGACACGCAGTCGAGCGATTTGCACGCCGGCACCACGCCTACCGTGCTCAACAAACCCTTGGTCGGCTTCAATCCGACGAGGCCATGAAAGGCTGCGGGCACGCGCCCCGAGCCTGCTGTGTCGGTGCCCAGCGAAAACGCCGCCAACCCGAGGGCGACCGAAACCGCCGAGCCGGAGCTCGAACCGCCCGACGCATAGCGCGGATCGAGCGCGTTACGGCACGCGCCGTGCGGCGAACGCTGCCCGGACAGTCCCGTGGCGAACTGATCGAGGTTGGTCTTGCCGATCGGAATCGCACCGGCGGCGATCAGGCGCGCAACCACCGGCGCGCTGGCCGTGGGTGTGTACGCATAGGCGGGGCACGCGGCCGTGGTCGGGATACCGGCGAGATCGATGTTGTCCTTGATCGCGAACGGTACGCCGTACAGCGGCAGCGTTTCAAGGTCGCGGCCTTCGAGCGCATCGACGTATCGCATCATCTCGTCGCGGCTCAAAGGACGGATCCACGCGTGATGCGGATCGTCGCCCGAGGTGCGCGCGGCGATCGCTTCGACCAGCTGTTTCGGCGTCAGGGTGCCGTCGCGGTAGCGCGCCTGCAGCCCGGCGATCGACATGGACTGGAACAGATCGTCGTGTGATTTCATTTGCACGTAGCCTCCTCGGTGGCGTCGGCTGCAATGCCGGCGCGCATCACCATCAAACGTTGTCCCGCGACGACCGCCGCACCTTCCGCGCAATCGATCGCTTCGATCACGCCGTCGCCGCTCACGGTCACGGAAATTTCCATCTTCATCGATTCGACGATCGCGACCACCTGCCCGTCGCTGACCCGTTCGCCTTCGCTCACGAGCAGCTTCCACATGCTGCCCGACACGTCGGCGACAATGCCTTGCTGGCCTGCCGCGAGCGCGTTGTTCGCCGTGGCGCCGCCGGCTGCATCGCTATCCGTTTCGCCGACGTATTCGGCATGGCCGGCCGCGTTCCAGCGCTCGCGTTCCTCGTCGAACGCGGCTTGCTGCGCGCCTTTGAAGGCGGCAATCGATTCGGCTTCGTCCTTCAGGAAACGGTTGTACGCGCCGAGGTCGAACACGGACTCCTCGATCTTCAGGCTCGCGCGGCCCGCGATGAAGTCCGTGCGCAGCTCGGCCAGTTCCGCTTCGCTGACCTCGTAAAAGCGGATTTCATCGAAGAAGCGCAGCAGCCAGGGCTTGCCCGCTTCGAACTCACGCGTGGTGCGATAGCGGTTCCACATCTGCACGGTGCGGCCGACGAACTGATAGCCGCCGGGGCCTTCCATCCCGTACACGCACAGATACGCCCCGCCGATGCCCACCGCGTTCTCCGGCGTCCAGGTGCGCGCCGGATTGTATTTGGTGGTGACGAGCCGATGGCGCGGATCAAGCGGCGTCGCGACGGGTGCGCCGAGATAGACGTCGCCGAGACCCATGACGAGGTAGCGCGCGTCGAACACGATGCGCTTCACGTCGTCGATGCTATTCAGCCCGTTGATACGGCGAATGAACTCGATATTGCTCGGACACCACGGCGCATCCGGACGCACCGATTGCATGTAGCGTTCGATCGCGATCCGCGTCGACGGGTCGTCCCACGAGAGCGGCAGATGCACGATGCGGTTCGGCACGCGCATCTCGTCCACGGCGGGCAGTTCGCGTTCGGCTTGCTGCAAATGCGCAAGCAAGGTGTCGTGCGACAGCACACGGTGGTCGAAATGCACCTGCAGCGAACGGATGCCGGGCGTCAGATCGATAATGCCCGCCAGCCGGTGCGCGTCGAGCCAGTTCATCAACGCATGCACGCGAAAGCGCAGGTTCAGGTCGAGCACGAGCGGGCCGTATTCGATCAGCACGTTCTGGTCGCCGGAGCGGCGATACACCACGCCCGTGCCCTCGCCCGCCGTGGGATCGCGATAGAGCACGCAATCGTGGCTCTCGTCGCCCGCCTGAGCCACATGCTTCGGCGCCGCGAGCGCTGCTTTGACCGGCATGCGTTCGAAGCGCACGGTGTCTCCAGGGCGCAGTTGCCCGAGCTTCCACAACTCCTCGCCCACCACCGTGACCGGACACACGAACCCGCCCAGGCTCGGACCGTCGGGGCCGAGGATCACCGGCATGTCGCCGGTGAAATCCACCGCGCCGACCGCATACGCGTTGTCGTGAATGTTCGACGGATGCAGCCCCGCCTCGCCGCCGTCCGTGCGCGCCCACTGCGGCTTCGGGCCGATCAGGCGCACGCCCGTGCGGCTGGAGTTGTAATGCACTGTCCAGCGCGTGCCGTAGAGCATCGCGATGTCGTCGGGCGTGAAGAAATCGGGCGCGCCGTGCGGGCCGTCGAGCACGCCGAGCGTCCAGTCGTGCGTCATTTCCGGCACGCGTGCGGCGTCCAGTTGCGCGCCCGCTTCGCCGCGGCCCGCGCCGTCCGCGAGATGCAGTACGTCGCCCTTGCGCAGCGCGCGGCCAGCATGGCCGCCGAACTGGCCGAGCGTGAAGGTCGCCTTGCTGCCCAGATAGTCCGGCACTTGCAGGCCGCCCTTGAGCGCGAGACAGGAGCGCATACCGGCGCCCGTCACGCCGCCCATCTTGAGCACCGAACCCGCCGGCGCGCGCGTGACCTGCCAGAGCGCGACCGGCTCGCCGTCCAGCGTGGCGGCAAGCGGCGCGCCGCCCAGCACGAACAGCGTCGCGGTATTGAAGCGCAGCGTGGCGCCCACCATCGCGCATTCGAGCCCCGCGGCGTCGACGGGATTGCCGAGCAGTTCGTTGGCGAGGCTGAACGAACGGTCGTCCATCGGACCCGAGGGCGGCACGCCGATGTCCCAATAGCCGGTGCGTCCGGGCGTCTGCTGCACGGTTGTCTGCACGCCGCCGTCGAGCACGTCGATGGTGTGCGGCGCGAACATGAAGCGCGACAGGAACGCCGTGGTCTGCTCGCCGCGCGCGAATGTCGGCGAGCCGGCAATGGCGCGCAGATAGTCGAGGTTGGTCTCGATGCCGTAGAGCTGCGTTTCCTCCAGCGCGGCGCGCAGTGCCGCGAGCGCGGCCTCGCGTGTCTCGCCTTTGACGATCAGTTTCGCCAGCAACGGATCGTAGAAAGCGCTGACTTCCGTGCCCGCATCGACCCAGGTGTCGACCCGCGCCGCAGCGGCGAACGCCACATGCGTCAACACGCCGGCACTCGGTTGAAACTGCTTGTGCGGGTCTTCCGCATACAGACGCACCTGGATGCTCGCGCCCTGCGCCACCGGCGCAAGCGAGTCGAGCGGCGCAAGTTCGCCCTCGGCCTCGCGAATCATCCACTCCACCAGATCGATACCCGTGACCTCTTCCGTCACGCAATGCTCGACCTGCAGCCGCGTATTCACTTCGAGGAAATAGAACTGCCGTGTATCGGCATCGAAGACGAACTCGACCGTGCCCGCCGATTTGTATTTCACGGCCTGCGCGAGACGCACCGCGCTCGCATGCAGCGCGCTTCGCTCCGCGTCGGTCAATCCAGGCGCGGGCGTTTCCTCGATCACCTTCTGGTTGCGCCGCTGCACCGAACAGTCGCGTTCGCCCAAGGCGATCACGCCGCCGCGGCCGTCGCCGAAAATCTGCACTTCGATATGGCGCGCGTTCTCGACGAATTTTTCGACATAGACACCGGCGTTGGCAAAGTTGGCTTCGCCGAGCCGCGCGACCGACGCGAACACGCTCGCCAGTTGCGCCGCGTCGCGGCACAGCGACATGCCGATCCCGCCGCCGCCCGCGGTGCTTTTCAGCATGACCGGGTAGCCGATCGATTCCGCCTCGCGCAATGCCGCGCTTGCGTCGGGCAGCAAGCCGGTGCCCGGCAGCAGCGCAACGTTGTTGGCTTTCGCGATTTCGCGAGCCGTGTGCTTCAGGCCGAACTCACGCATCTGCGCCGGCGTCGGGCCGATGAAACGAATGCCCGCGTCGTCGCAAGCCTGCGCGAAAGCGGCGTTCTCAGACAGAAAACCGTAGCCGGGATGCACGGCGTCGGCGCCGCACGCACGCGCGGCTTCGAGAATCGCCGCGCTGTTCAGGTAGCTCTGCGCCGCGAGCGCCGGGCCGATACAGACGGCTTCGTCGGCGAGCATTACATGCATGGCGTGGCGATCAGCCTCCGAATACACCGCGACCGACGCAATGCCGAGACGCTTGAGCGTGCGGATCACGCGGCAGGCAATCTCGCCGCGATTGGCAATCAGGACTTTGTGGAATCTCATTGGGCATCCCATATCGTCAGTCGCACGGGCGTCGGGTTGTAGCCGTTGCACGGATTGTTCAACTGCGGGCAGTTCGAAATCAGCACCGTGACATCCATCTCCGCGCGCATTTCGACGTATTTGCCCGGCGCGGAAATGCCGTCCTCGAAAGTCAGTTTGCCGAGCGGCGTGACCGGCACGTTCATGAAGAAGTTGATGTTGCTGACAATGTCGCGCTTGCCGAGCTGCGTGCCCACGCCGCACGTGCAATGCGTGATCGCATGCAGGAAGCTGTCGCGGCAGCTATGCATATGGCGCTTGTCCAACGCGTAGCGCACCGTGTTGCTTTCGGCCGCGCATGCGCCGCCGAGCGTATCGTGCCGGCCGCAGGTATCCGCGACGATCGTCAGCATCGGCTTGCCGAGGTTCGACATCAACACGCTGCCGGCCGAGAGATAGAGATTGCGTTGCGCGCGGATCGTGTCTTGCGCGCTATAGCGCTCGAGCGGATCGGCGCTGTTGTAGAACAGCGTGTCGACCGCCTGATTGCCTTCCAGGTCGAGAATGCGGAACAGCTGTCCGCGCTTGACTTCATGCAACCACGGTTCGCCCGAAGGCAGCGTCAGGTCGTAGACCGCATGACGGAGTTCGAGCTTGCTTTCGATAATAGGCATCGCGGGTCTCCTTAAACGAACAGACGGTCGGTGTTGACGAAGCCGCGCTCATTCTCGGGACAGGCCGAGCGGCAGAAATCGTCGGCCGGTACGCAGGCGTCGGTTGCATACGCGCGGTATGCGATCAGCTTGACGGGCCTCGGTTCGTATTCGGATGAAGGGTTCAGCGGATGCGGCGCAGTGGAGAACGCGGCGAGCGTATCCATTTCGAAGCGCAGATCGAACGCGGCGCCGGCTGGCGAATGGCCAGTGACGAAGTCGAGCGCGCCGTCCTCGCCGATCGCGAGCTTGCTGAAGAAGTTGATGTTGGCGACCAGGTCCCGCGTGCCGAGGCCGTGCTTCGCCAGTTCGAGCAGCAGGCTGTCGCGGCCGTTGCGGATCATGGCATTGCGATGCTGCTGATAGCGCGCCACACCGTATTTGCTCGCGAACAGTTCCGCGTCGCCGACGCCGCCGAGCGGATCGTGCCAGCCGAGCGTATCGGCCGTGATCGACGCCAGCACGCACCCCATGTCCGAATAGAGCACGTGGCCGCTCGTCAGATGCGCGGTGTGCTGCGCCTTCAGCGTATCGGCCATGTTGTAGCGTTCGAGCGGTTCGTCGTGCCGGTAGAACACGGCGGCCAGATTCGCGCCGCCTTCAATATCGACGACGCGCAACGCCATGCCACGGCGCAGCACGCCGGACCAATGGGTGCCGGCGGGAATCACCGTTTCCCACGCCACGTGCGGGATCGGTGCGAGATCGACTGGGAGTTGCGTCGACATGGAGGCTCCTGGTATCGGTTGGGAAAAAGCGTGAGAGGGCGATTGACCGACATCGCGACCTCCCGGGCTTTTATCCCTCCGTGGAGCCTCGCCGGCGCCTTGAAAGAAGGTGAACGGCAAGACCGGATTGCTCTCGGACCAGGCATCGTGCGCATGCAAAGCGCACGACCGGAACCCTAGCGATCCTGAAGATGATGCAAATTACTTCGCACCTCTCGATAAGCACTTAAGCGAGTAGCGTGCCAGTGTTCGCCAGACAATGCGGCAAGTGCGGCGTGGCAAGGGATTGGATGTGAATGGAGGGTGATTTTCATAGGCGTGCGATGTTCGCCCGCGCACCAGTGCCGTTGGCGATTTCGCACCACATGGATGCGCAAGGCACCACGATTGGGCTCGTTCGCCGCGCGCGCCACCGTAAGCAATGGCGTCACGCGATGGCATGGTGTGTGCGTATCAATGGACCACGTCCACTCCCTTCCTGACACGACCATGCCGACGCTTGCCGCTTTTCGACGCGCGCTTTACACCCTCTTGTCGGCACGTTTCATCGAACTGCAGAAGCAACAGCGCCGCTTGTAACTCAAGCGGCGCTGTTGCCGTACCGATCCGGGCGTCCTCTCTCAAACCTGAACATCCGGTTCAGCGGTTGCGTAACGCGCCTGTTGGCCGAAGCTTGCCAGCGCCTTCGAACCATCGGGCAGTACCAGTTCGCCTCGTTCGAGACGTTCCTTCAGATAGGTAAAGCTCTGCGCCGTCTGCGCGAACAGATGGTCGCCCGCCGACACCGGCGGGTACTTCGCGAGCGCCTCGGGCGTTGCGAACTGTGGTAGCGGCGCGACCACCGTGTGATAGTCGCAGGCGAAAAAGAGCGGAAACGAGTAGCGCTCCTGCTTCACCTTGCGCACGCGATGCGAGGTCGCGACATACGTCCCGCCTGTCCACACTTCCAGCATGTCGCCGATGTTCACGACGAACGCGTTCTCGACTGGCGGCGCGTCGATCCACTCGCCTTCGCCGTTCATCACTTCGAGACCGGGCGCGGTTGGCAGCAGGATCGTGAAGCACTCGTAGTCGGTGTGCGCGCCGATACCCGGCCGGTCTTCCGCGGAGGGATCGAGCGGATAGTGGATCAGGCGCAACTGGCTCGGCGGCTTGCGCAGATAACGTTCGAAGTGGTGTTCGGGCAAGCCTAGCGCGAGCGAAAAGCCTCGAAACAACGCACGGCCGAGTTCGAACGCCGCTTCGTAGTACCCGCCCACGGCTTCGCGAAAACCTGCTTGTTCGGGCCAACTGTTCGGGCCGAGCATCGGCGTGCCGGCGCTCACGTCGGGGTCGTCGGCGGGCAATTCCCGGCCTGTGTCGAACGCTTCTTTTCTGTCGCGCTTGCCACCCGCGAACACTTCCTCGCCTTCGGGCACATAGCCGCGATGCGCGGTCGAGTTGCCGATGTAATAGCGCATCTTCCAGTCGTGCGGGGCGGCAAAGAAGCGTTTGGCCTGCTCGATGAGCGCGCTTTGCTGTTCGCGCGCCACCTGGTGGCCGGTCACGTAGAAGAAGCCTGCGTCGCGCGCAGCGCGATCGAGTTCGTGCGCGGTGGCGAGGCGGCGGTCCTGGTCATCGCTGAAGAGGCCGCTGACATCGACGATAGGCAGTTGCTGAAAAGAGGTATGGGTTGGGCTCATGAGAGGTTTGGCGCCTATGCGGCTTGCGGGTTGGTCTGCGATTGCGCTGGCTGGTTACCATTGGCACCGGGAATGCCGCGAGCCTTGCCGGTATCGCGCCCGGCAAGAAACGCGGCGAGGTGACGCCGTTCCTCGCGGCCCATCCATGTGTTGATCTCCCATAAATCGGCCACGGGCGCGTTCGTAAACGGCAGCGTGTGCAGATAGCCGTCGGGGCCGAACTCCGGCGTCATCGTCGTGACGGTGTAGCCCTGCTCGATCTGCGCGGTCCACAGCGCTTCCCAGATCCGCTGATGCGACGCGAGGCAGTCCGCATACTCGGGCGCCGCCGGATGCGGCACCTGCGGACCTTGCGGATAGCCGACACGGCCATGCAGATGGTGCGCATGCGGCGCGAGTTCGAGGATCGTCTCCCACTCGCTATCGAGCAGTCGCTCGCAGACGGACACCCAATGGCTGAAGTCGCAGGTGAGCTTGAGCGAGGGCACGGCGCGCGCGACGTCGCGGGTAATCCACGGGTTGTAGAACGAGCGGCCGCGATGCGTTTCGAAGCTGCAGAGCACCTCGTGCTTCGCGGCGATCTCCACCGCACGGCTGAAGAAATCGACTTGCGTCGCCGCCGGCCACGCGTCGCAACCGGCCATTACATTGAAGAAGCGCGGCGCGAGCGGCTTGCCCCACACGATCTTCTCCTCGAAGTCCCGCAGATGATCGGCCGGCGTGGCCGAACGCTCCGGCACATAACTGCCCGCTGTCGTGATCTCCGCGATGAACCCGAGTCCTTCGTCCGCGATTGCCTGCGCAAAAGCGTCGCGCGCCGCGCCGCCTGGCGGCACTGGCGCTTCGATACCGTCGAAGCCTGCCGCCCGCACCAGCGGCGCCGCATCGCGCGGGCCGCCATCGAATCCCCAGAAGGTCTTGAACAATTCGAATTTCATCGCCACTCCATTTGCATGCAAATTTGCATGCAATAGTACACATGAAATTTGCGAGTCAATAAACTATCGGCGTGAGGCGTGCAAAAATCCGGGCGCGCCCGATTTCCGGCTCAATTAGCACTTAAACTGTGCAGCCCTCCTCCTCGTGGTGAATCGATGAAGAAGAAAATTGCGCGTGCCAAGGGCCAGGCCGTCGCGCGCGCCATTCTCGACATGGACTGGCAGTGGTCGGCGCATTTCGGCGATCTCGGCCTGAACGACCTGAACTACAGCGATCTGTTCTGCCGCATGTGGGTGGACCCGGACAACTACTTCGCCAAGACCGCGCTCTACGAGTTCATGCCTGGTGTGAGCCGCCGCACTGCCGTGCGCTACGTGCAGGACCTGATCGACGGCGGCTGGCTGCTGGAGACGCATTCCGCCGAAGATCGCCGCATCAAGCAGGTGAGCCTCGCGGCGTCGATCGAGGAGCGTCTCGAGCAGTTTCTGGCCTACGTGCATCAACGGTTTGCGGCGCTGGATTGACCGCATCTCCGCATAAACCCTGGCGCGCAATTCATTGGCATATTTCTCGCTAGATAGTTGACCGAGAGGTGCGGCAGCGTCGCATCTTAGGGATGCTAGGGTTCCGGTTCGAGAGAACGTCTGGTCCGAGAGCAGCCCGGTACGCCGGCCGGTTCGCTTGCAGGTTTCATTGCAAGCACGAACGGCCGGGCGCACTACACGGCGGGACAAAAGCCCGGGAGATTGGCGATAGCAATGTCTATCGCGCCTCTCCATGGCCGGCTTTTGTCTCGTGCACGTTTGTCTCGTGCAGTTCTCCGCGCTTTGTCGTTCGTTTGCGTGCGGGAGCCGGTCATGTTGTTTCGTCGCGCAGTCGCCGCGCGATCCAACTCAACAATCGCAATTGACCGGTCTCCTGGAGAAAACGATGAAACGCTTCGAATCTGCCCGCACTTCCCTTCATTCAATCGCCTCGCCCGTCCGCTTCGCCGCTGGCCTTCGCGTGCGTGGCGCGCTCGCCGCGGCCGCCGCCGCGCTCAATATCGGACTCACTGCGGGACTCACTTTGGGACTCACTGCGGGTCTTGCCGCCACCCCGGCGCAAGCGGCGACGCCGCTCGCCATCGGCTATAGCGACTGGCCAGGCTTCGTCGCTTTCCAGATTGCGATCGAGAAAGGCTGGTTCAAGGAAGCCGGCGTGGATGTCAATTTCCAGTGGTTCGACTACTCGGCCTCGCTCGATGCATTCGCCGCGGGCAAACTCGACGCGGTCGGCGCAACCAATGGCGACGCGCTCGTGACGGGCGCAAGCGGCGCGAAGAACGTGATGATCCTGCTGACCGACTATTCGAGCGGCAACGACATGATCGTCGCGAAGCCGCCGGTGCGCACGGTAGAAGGACTGAAGGGCAAGAAGGTCGGCGTTGAAATGGGTCTCGTCGATCACCTGCTGCTCGACACGGCGCTCGAAAAACATGCGCTGAAGGAATCGGACCTCACGCTCGTCAACGCGAAGACCAATGAATTGCCGCAAGTGCTGGCGTCGTCCAAAGACGTCGCCGCCGTCGGCGCCTGGCAGCCGAACGCAGGCGAAGCGCTCAAGCGCGTGCCGGGCGCGCGGCCGATCTTCACGTCCGCCGACGCCCCCGGCCTGATCTACGACGCGATCACAGTGAACCCCGTCAGCCTGCAATCGCGCAAGGCCGACTGGGCCAAGGTGATCACGGTCTGGTATCGCTGCGTGGCCTATATCAACGATCCGAAGACGCAACCGGACGCGGTCAAGATCATGTCGGCGCGAGTCGGCCTGACACCGGAGCAGTACCTGCCCCTGCTCAAAGGCACGCACCTGCTCGACGCCGCGGCGGCGAAGAAGGCCTTCACCAAAGGCGATGGGCTCGACTCCGTGTACGGTTCGAGCGTGAATGCCGACAAGTTCAACGTGCGCAACGCGGTGTACAAGCAGTCGCAGAACGTGAGCGCCTATATCGACCCCTCGCTCGCCAACGCGCATTAAACGGGCCGCAAAGCACTCGCGCCACAACCGCCGAAATAGCCCGCGGACCCGAAACTGTTATTCTTGCGTCTCTCCCGACCGTCAACTGGTCGCCTGCCGCCTTCGGGCGGCACTCCCAAAGCGGCGCTTTTGCGCCCGTCTTCCGAGAGACAGGAATTTGCATGTTTGGTTTTCTGCGCGGCTATTTTTCCAACGACCTGGCAATCGACCTCGGCACGTCCAACACGCTGATCTACATGCGTGGCAAGGGTATCGTGCTCGACGAACCCTCGGTGGTCTCGATTCGTCAGGAAGGCGGTCCGAACGGCAAGAAGATCATTCTGGCCGTCGGCAAGGAAGCAAAACAGATGCTCGGCAAGGTGCCGGGCAATATCGAGGCGATCCGCCCGATGAAGGACGGCGTGATCGCCGACTTCAACATTACCCAGCAGATGATCAAGCGCTTCATCCAGATGGCGCACGAGTCGCGTATGTTCGCGCCGTCGCCGCGCATTATCATCTGCGTGCCGTGCGGGTCCACTCAGGTGGAGCGGCGCGCGATCAAGGAAGCCGCGCACAGCGCGGGCGCCTCGCAGGTCTATCTGATCGAGGAGCCGATGGCCGCGGCCACAGGCGCGGGCTTGCCGGTTTCGGAAGCGACCGGCTCGATGGTGGTCGATATCGGCGGCGGCACCACGGAAGTGGGCGTGATCTCGCTTGGCGGCATTGTTTATAAAGGTTCGGTGCGCGTGGGCGGCGACAAGTTCGACGACGCGATCGTCAACTATATTCGCCGCAACTACGGCATGCTGATCGGCGAGCAAACGGCAGAAGCGATCAAGAAGGAAATCGGCTCCGCGTTTCCGGGCTCCGAGGTCAAGGAGATGGAAGTCAAAGGCCGCAATATGTCCGAAGGGATTCCGCGCAGCTTCACGGTCTCCAGTAACGAGATTCTCGAAGCGCTGACCGATCCGCTCAATCAGATCGTCTCGGCCGTGAAGATCGCGCTCGAACAGACGCCGCCGGAATTGGGCGCCGACATCGCCGAGCGCGGCATCATGCTGGCGGGCGGCGGCGCGCTGTTGCGCGATCTCGACCGGTTGCTGGCCGAGGAAACCGGCTTGCCGGTGTTCGTCGCCGAGGCGCCGCTGACTTGCGTGGTGCGTGGCTCCGGCATGGCGCTCGAACGGATCGAGAAGTTCGGCGGCGCGTTCTCTTACGAGTGAGCTTGACGCGTGTCGGCGCGCGCTGGTCGATCGAGTCGAGCAAGTCGCTCAGGTCACTCAGCTCGCTCAGGACACGAACGGCAGCTTGCTGTCGCGCGCCGCGGCGAGCATGGATAGCGTGATCTTGCGCACTTCCAGCTTGCTCTGCGTGACATGCGCGCGCAGCAGAATGATCGCCTCGGTCAGGCGGTTGCGTTCGATCAGATTGAGCATGGTGGAATGCTCGTCGTAAGTGGCGCTGGTGCGGTGCGGTTTCAGAAAATCGAGCCGCCGCACAATGCGGATGCGCTCGGTCACTTCGTTATGCACGCGCAGCATCTCCGCATTACCGGTGGCGGCAACCAGTTGGCGGTGAAAGTTTTCGTCCATGCCGAACATTTTCACCGGATCGCTTTCGCGCAACTCGGGCTCGACGCACCAGACCGCCTTCAATGCCTCGACGGCGGCATGCGCGGCATCGCCGCACGCGCCTACCCGCTCCACCGCCGCGACTTCCAGCACGATGCGCAAATCGTAGAGTTGATCGAGCTGATCGAAGTTGATCGGCGAGACCTTCCAGCCGCGCCGGAAACCGACTTCCAGATAACCTTCGCGTTGCAGCCGGAACAGGCCGTCGCGCATCGGCGTGCGCGACACGCCGTAGTGTTGCGCAATGCCGTTCTCCGAAAAACGGTCGCCGGGAAACAGGCGGAAGCTGAAAATATCGCTCTTGAGTTGCTGATAGACCTGCTCGGCGAGCGGGTTGGCCGCGCCCGGCGTGGCGGGCATGGCGTGCGTCTCCTGCTCGCCTGAAGCGGCGGGTGTCTCCAGCAGATTCGTCGGGTCGTCGTTCATGATGCCAAGGTCCTTTTTCTTATTATCGGCGTTTCATGGCATCGAGATAAGACTCACATGCGCGGCGACGATCTTCCAGCCGTCGGCGGGACTGAGCCTTGCCCACGTTTGCATCTGCCGGCCGAGCAAGGGCGTGGCGTCGCTCGTGAATTCGGTGCTGACAGTGGCGAAGTCCGTGCCGAAGGTCGTCACCACCGTTCGATGCAGCTTGCGCGACTTCGGCACCGGCTCGCAGCGCTCGCGCCATGCACGGATCGCTTCGCCGCCGTGCTGGACTTCGGCGATACCGTAGCGCACCGTTTCGGGCGTATGCCAGAACAGCGCGTTCATCGCCGCGATGTCGTTCTCCACCAGCGCCCGTTCGTATTCGACAAACGCCGCCTCTACCTGCGCCACGATATCGGGCTGATTTACTTCCATGCCGGGATTGTCTCGTCGAGTTTCATGAATGAAGAAAACGGTGCGGTCCAGCCGACAATGCCGCCTTGCGAACGCACCATCTCGAGCGTCGCCTGTTTGAAGGCGGGGAAATAGCTGGCGGTCGCGTCTTCGATCAGCAGGCTGTCGTAGCCACGGTCGTTGGCCTCGCGCATCGACGTTTGCACACACACCTCGGTGGTGACACCGGCAAACACCAGATGCGTGATGCCGCGCATCGCGAGTTCCTCGCCGAGCCGGGTCGCGTAAAACGCGCCCTTGCCCGGTTTGTCGATCACCAGTTCGCCGGCCTGCGGCGCGAGCGGCTCGACAATCGCATTGCCGGGCTCGCCGCGAATCAGAATGCGCCCCATCGGCCCCGCATCGCCAATGCGTGCGTTCGGCGCGCCGCGCAGACGTTTGGCCGGCGGGCAGTCGGACAGATCCTCCGCATGCGATTCACGCGTATGCACGACGAGCCACCGGTGTTTGCGTGCGAAGGCGAGCAGCGCGGCCACGGTCGGCACGATCTGCGCGAGCAGCGAGACGTCGTTGCCGAGCGATTCGCCGAAACCGCCCGGCTCGATGAAGTCACGCTGCATGTCGATCACGACCAGCGCGGTCTTTGCGGAATCGAAGCTGAACGGTCCGGGTTGGGCGTCGATGGTCAGCAGGTGGGTCGATGTCATCCGATGGCTTCCCTGAGTTTTTCGGCCGGGACGGTGGGCCGCATGGATGTGTCGCCGTGTCCGGCCATATACTGGCCCAGCACGGTGCGCTCCGCGCGCGCGGCCGGCGTCTCGAACACCAGCTCGCCCTCGGCAATCACCATGATACGGTCCGCGAGTTCGAGCAGTTCGTCGAGGTCTTCGCTGACCAGCAGCACGGCCGCGCCCGCATCGCGAGCTGCCATCAAACGCGCATGAATATCGGCCACCGAGGCGAAGTCGAGCCCGAACACCGGATTCGCGACGATCAGCACATCCACCGGCTGGCCGAGTTCGCGCGCGAGCACGGCACGTTGCACATTACCACCCGAGAGCGTGCCGATCGCGCGTTCCGGCACCGGCGGGCGCACGTTGAATTCCTCGATCAACTGCGTGGCGCGTTCGCGCATGGCGCGGCGATCGAGCCACCAGCCGCCGCGCCGCAACGGCTCGCGATCGAAGTCGCGCAGCGCGAGATTCTGCGCGACGCTCATGGCGCCGACGCAGGCGTTTTTCAGCGGCTCTTCGGGAATCGCGAAGACACGACGCTGCGTCATCTGCTCGCGCGTCGCATGGTAGGGCTTGCCGGCGACCTGCATATCGCCCGTCTTCACGCGGCGCTGGCCGACCAGCGCTTCCACGAGTTCCTTCTGGCCGTTTCCGGACACGCCCGCGAGTCCGAGAATTTCGCCCGCGCGCACCGCGAGCGTCGCGTGCTTCACGGCCGTGTGCCCGCGATCGTCTTCCACGGAGACATCGCGCAGCGCAAGGCGCACCTGGGCGGATTCGTCGAGCGGTTTGCGCTGCACGCGTTCTTCGGTCACCGCGGCCATCACAGGCGCGTCGCCGGCCGCCACGGTGCCCATCATCCACGCGGCGAGTTCGTCGCGCGTGGTGTTCGCCACCGTGCTCGTGCCGACCTGACGCCCCTTGCGCAACACGGTGACGTCGTCCGCGTAGGCCATCACTTCGCGGAACTTGTGCGTGATCATCAGCACGGTCAGCTCGCCGCGCGTGGTCAGCTCGCGCATCAGGCCGAGCACTTCGTCGGCTTCCTGCGGCGTGAGCACGGAAGTCGGTTCGTCGAGTATGAGGAAGCGCTGCTGCAGATAGAGCTGTTTAAGGATTTCGAGCTTCTGCTTTTCGCCGGCGGCGAGCGAGGCGACCGGCGCGTCGAGCGGCAGGCGAAACGGCATGCGCTGCATGAACGCGCTGAGCGCGGCGCGTTCCGCTTTCCAGTCGATTTTCCACGGCATCTGGCCGCGCGCGAGCAACAGGTTTTCTTCGACAGAGAGGCCCGCGGCCAGCGTGAAATGCTGATACACCATGCCGATGCCGAGCGCCTGCGCATCGCGCGGCGAATGGATGTGCACTTCGCGGTCGTCGGCGGCGATCTGCCCGTCGTCGAGCACGCCGTAGCCGACCAGTCCCTTCACGAGCGTGCTCTTGCCCGCGCCGTTCTCGCCGAGCAGCGCGTGGATCGTGCCGGCCTTGACCTTGATCGAGACGCCGTCCAACGCGCGAAACGCACCGAACGACTTGCTCGCATTCAGCACTTCGACACCAAGAGCCTGCCGCACCGTCGACATGATCATCCCCCTAGCGTATGCAGCAACGCGCCTGAGTCCGACACCGTGCCGAACACGCCGCCTTGCATCGTGATCATGTGCAGGGCGGCGTCGTGATTGCCTTGGTCGGTCGCGCCGCAACAGTCGGCGAGCACTGTGCATTCGAAACCGCGGTCGTTGGCTTCGCGCATGGTGGTGTGCACGCAGACATCGGTCGTGATGCCGGTCAGAATCAGGTTCTCGATGCCGCGCGTGCGCAGGATCAGTTCCAGATCCGTCGCGCAGAACGAACCTTTGCCCGGCTTGTCGATCACGATCTCGCCGGCGAGCGGCTTCAGTTCGTCGATGATCTCCCAGCCCGGTTCGCCACGCACGAGGATCCTGCCGCACGGGCCGTCGTCGCCGATGCCCACGCCGTCGGTGCCTGCGCGGCGGCTGCGCCAGCGCTTGTTGGCGGGCAGATCGGAGAGATCGGGCCGATGGCCTTCACGCGTGTGAATGATCGTGAAGCCCTGCTCGCGCATCGCCTTCAGCACCCGCTTGATCGGCTCGATCGGCGCGCGCGTGAGCGAGAGGTCGTAGCCCATCTTGTCGACGTAGCCGCCGTGGCCGCAGAAATCCGTCTGCATATCGATGATCACGAGCGCGGTGTTTTCCGGGCGCAGGTTGCCGTCGTAAGGCCATGGGTACGGTTTGGCTTCGATGAATCGGGTCATGGTCGAAATATCCTGGATGGGTTTCGTAGAAGTCGGCAGCGTCCGGCTGTGCGCGAACCGGTCAGCGCGTCAGGCTCAGCTCGCCGGGCGCACCCGCCAGCGTGCGGTCCGGACGGCAATTGATGATCATGATCACGAGCGTGAGCACATACGGCGCGGCGTTGTACAGGTAGTAGCCGCTCGTCACGCCGATCGCCTGCAGCGCGGGGCCGAGCGCGCCCGCCGCGCCGAACAGCAGCGCCGCCCACAGACAGCGCAACGGCTGCCAGCGCGCGAAGATCACCAGCGCCACCGCCATCAGCCCCTGCCCGCTGGAGAGACCTTCGTTCCAGCTGCCCGGATAAACCAGCGACAGATACGCGCCGCCCACGCCCGCGAATACGCCGCCCACCGCTGTCGCGGCGATCCGCACGCGAGTCAGCGGATAGCCCATGGCGCGCGCCGTTTCCGCGTGATCGCCGACGAGCCGCAGCACCATGCCCCAGCGCGTATTGCGCAAGCCCCATTGCAGAACGAAGGCGAGCACCACGCCAATCACGAACAGCAGATTCAGATGCAGCGCGTTATGCAATTGCGGCGATGAACTCCACGCGCCGAGGTCGATGAACGGCAGCATCGGCGCTTGCGGTTCGATAAACGGCTTGCCGAGATAGAACGCAAGTCCGGTGCCGAGCAGCATCAACGCGATGCCGAAGGCAATGTCCGACACCCGCGGCAACGAGCACACCAGACCGTGCAGACAGCCGAGCAGCAAACCGACCGCGCCCGCGGCGAGCACGCCGATCCACGGCGAGCCGCTCAGAAAGGCGCCGGCATAGCCACTCATTGCGCCGGAGACGAGAATGCCTTCGAGGCCGAGATTCACGCGGCCGCCCTTCTCGGTCAGACACTCGCCGAGACTGACGAACAGATAAGGCGTGCTGACGCGGATCGCACCGGCGAACAGCGACAGCAACAGGATCACGATGGGCGAGTGCATATCAGGCATGGGTCTGCTCCAGTTGCACGGGAAGCTCGGTTTGCGCGGCGACCTGCAACTTCACACGCCACGCGGCGATGCGGCCGCCTAGCGCTTCCCACGCGAGCAGGTTGGCGAACAGCAGGCCTTGCAGCACGAGCGTGGTGGCGTCGGGCAGGTCGAGACGCCGTTGCAGCAGACTGCCGCTCGCCTCGATGCCGCCGATCATCAGCGCGCACGCAATGATCGCGAGCGGATTCTGTCGCGCCGCGAACGCGACGAGAATGCCGGCGTAGCCGTAGCCGGCAAGCAGCGACGCATTCGCGCTGCCCTGCACCGCCGCGACTTCGAACATACCGCCGAGGCCGGCCGCCGCGCCGCCCAGCACGCACGCGGTCAATGCGAGCGTATTAACCGGCAAGCCGACCAGACGTGCCGCGCGATTGCTGCCGCCCACCACGCGCATCGCGAATCCCCTGGTGCTGAACTTCACGAACACCCACGCCGCGATGCACGCGACCACGCCCCAGAACAATCCCCAATGCGTTTCGAGCCCGGGGATCGAGCCGATCATCAGCGCGTCGGGAACCGGCAGCGTGGACGGTTTGTTCAGACTCGCGGGATCGCGCAGCGGCCCTTCCACCAGATGCTTGAACACGGCAATCGCGATATACGACATCAACAGGCTGCTGATGGTCTCGTTCACGCCGCGCCACTGCCGCAACGCGCCGACCGCGCCGATCCACACGCCGCCCGCCAGCATGCCGGCGAGCGCCATCAACGGCGTGGCGATGAGCCAGGGCGTGCCGTGCGGCAGGATCTGCGGAACGATCGCGGCGCACATGCCGCCCAGCGCGAGCGCGCCCTCGCCGCCGATCACGATCAGCCCGACCTGTGCGGGCAACGCCACGCACAACGCGGTCAGCATCAACGGCGCGGCGCGCAGCAACGTGCTTTGCCAGGCGAACGAGGAACCGAACGCACCCTGGAAAATCAGCACGATCGCGTCGAGCGCGGGCTGTCCCTGCACCAGCAGGAACAGCGAAAACAGCAGCAAGGTGCCGAGCACCGCCAGCACGGTCGGCAGCGCGGGCAGCAACGAGAGCATCACTCTCGCAACAGAGGCATTGGGGCGCATCACGGCTCCTCGATTGACGCCAACATCGTCACGCACACTCCGCGATCATCAGATCTGGCCGACGACGCCGGCGACCAGATAGTTCATGCTTTCGAGCGTGTAGTCGGTCTGAGCGTGACTCGCGCCGGAGGCGATCGCCATGCCGCCCTTGTTGTCCTTCATCGGGCCTTTGAAGATCACGAAATTGCCGGCCACCATGCCGGATTTGATCGAGTCGGCATTCTGCTTCGCCGCGGCCGTGACTTTCGCGCCGTACGGCGACATCTTCACGAAGCCCTCTTTCAAACCGCCGCGCAGCACGTTGGGCTGCGGCGTGCCGGCTTGCGCGCCCGTCACCAGTTGTTTGTACGGCGTCGCCCAGTCCCACTCCGCGCCGGTCAGATAACCCTTGGGCGCGAGCGCGGCCTGGCTCGCGTGGTAGCCGCAGCTCATCGCGCCGCGTTTTTCCGCGGTCTCGACCACGACCTTCGGACCGTCGACGTGACAGGTCAGCACGTCGCAACCTTGATCGACGAGACTGTTGGTGGCTTCGGCCTCTTTCACCGGCATCGACCAGTCGCCCGTGAAAATCACCTGCGTGGTAATCGACGGATCGACAGACTGCGCGCCGAGCGTGAACGAATTGATATTGCGCAGCACCTGCGGAATCGGCTTGGCCGCGACAAAGCCGAGCTTCTTGCTCTTCGTCATATGGCCGGCCACCACGCCGTTCAGGTACTGGCACTCGTCGATATAGCCGAAGTAGCTGGTGATGTTCGACGGATTGCCCTGCTTCCACAAACCGCCGCAATGGGCGAACCGCACCTTCGGATATTTCGCCGCCATTTTCAGCACGTGCGGATCGAAGTAGCCGAACGAGGTCGCAAAGATCAGCGTCGCGCCGTCCTGCTCGATCATCGCTTCCATGGTCTTCTGCACGGCGATGGTTTCGGGCACGTTCTCTTCTTCCACCACCTTCACGTCGGGCATCTTCTTGATCACCGCGGCGGCTTGCGCCTGTGCCTGGTTGTAGCCGTAGTCGCCGCGCGCGCCGACGTAGATCACGCCGACGGTGGTCTTCGGCGCGGCGAACACCGACTGGATGGGCAGAATATTGCCGAGCGTCAGCAGACTGGCGCTCTTGATGAAGTTGCGGCGGCTTGTCATGGTGTCCAATTCCTGATCGAGGGTGAGAGAGCGTTGGCCGTGGGTTGGCCTAGCGGGTGGCCTGCGGGTTGGCCCGCGGGTCGGCCTTCAGGCTGGCGAGATACGCGAGCCAGCCGCCGAACGAAGTGATGTCGCGTGCGCCGCTGTCGTCGCTGACGGCCGACGCCTCGCAGATGAAGCCTTTCACGCTGTCGCCATCCGCGAGTTGCAGCGTGCCGATGCCGAGCGGCGCGGGCACGTCGGCGACGAATTTGCCGAAGGTACGCAGCGGCACTTCCCACAGCTCGATGGCAATCGGCTGGCCTTGCTGCGGCGTCGCACGGACGAGGCCGGGTTTTGGCGGTTGGGTGTTGGCGAGCGCGTAGAGCTTGTAGCCGGGTGCGGTGTGCGTCGCTTTCACGAAACGCGCACCGGCTTCCTGCAGTTGCCAGTTCAGCGGCTGTCCACGCAGATGCGCGCCGACTACCGCGAGCGTGATCGTCGGTTCCTGGAACGGCAGCGGCTGGATGAGCGCGGCCATTGCGATGGGTTCCGCGGCTTCGGTGGCTTCAGCGGTCTCGGCTGCGTTAGCGAACAGCGCCTGAATCCGCGCGCCGAGCTCGGCGAGCCGCCGGTCCGCGCCGCTCGGCGCGATCAGCGTGACGCCGGCCGGCAGACCGTCGCTGCGCCGCCGGCACGGCACGGCCAGCGCGCACAGGTCGAGCAGGTTGACGAAGTTGGTGTAGTAGCCGAGCTGGCTGTTCAATTCGACAGGATTGGCCTGCACGTCGGCAATCAACGGATGCGTCGGCGTGGTGGGCACGATGAGAATGTCGATCGTGTCGAAGAGCGCTTCGGCGTAGCGCTTCAGATCGGCCAGCGCATACTGGCTATTGAAGGCGTCGGCGGCGGTGAACTGCTCGGCTTTGCCGATCACTTTGGCCACGACCGGATCGATCGCCTGGTGATGGGTCGCGAAGAACGTGCCGAGCGCCGCGCGCCGTTCCGCAACCCACGGGCCTTCGTATAGCAAGGCGGAGACGGCTTTGAGCGGCTCGAAATCGATCGGTTGGGTCGTCAGATAGAGGCGCGTGGTGAGCGTGTCGAGAGCGCCTGAGAACGCCTCCTTCGCTACTGCGTCGCCATAGAACTCCAGTTGTTCCGGCACGCCGATGCGGGGCGCCGAGCGCAGCAGGCCAAGGCCTGGCACCTTGCGCGAATAACCGTCGAGCGAATCGAAGCAGGCGATTTCGCCAAGCACCCGCCAGGCGTCGTCCACGTCGTGCGCGAAGACGGAGAGCGTGTCGAGGCTGCGGCACGCGGGCACCACGCCGCGTTTGCTGACCAGCCCCAGCGAGGGCTTCAGTCCGACGAGCCCGTTGAAGCCGGCCGGCACGCGGCCCGAGCCGGCCGTGTCGGTGCCGAGCGAAAAGGCCACACAGCCCGCCGCCACCGACACCGCCGAGCCCGAACTCGATCCGCCCGATACGCGCAGCGGCGCCTCGGCATTGCGCACGGCGCCATACGGCGAACGCGTACCCACGAGACCGGTGGCGAACTGATCGAGATTGGTCTTGCCGATCAGAATGGCGCCGGCGTCGAGGAGTCGCTGCACGGCGAACGCCGACGCGTCCGGCGTATAGGCGAACGGTTCGCAAGCGGCCGTGGTCGGCAAGCCGGCCACGTCGATATTGTCCTTGACCGCGAACGGCACGCCGAACAGCGGCATTTTCCGGAACACGTCACCGCCCTGCGCTTCATATAGCGCTTCGAGCGCGGCTGCGCGGGCCTGCACGTCGGCTGCGGGCACGCGCAGAATCCAGACTTCCGGGCGGTCGATGGCGTCGATTTGCGCCAGCGCCGAGCTTACGGTTTCAGTCGGTGTGAGGCTGCCTGCCGCGTATGCCGCCAGCAGACCTTTGACCGTCATGGGTGAAGAAATAGGCACCTGTCTGTCCTTGAGTTCAATCTTGAATACAAGTTTGGACTCAAATTAGCAGGAGCTATGCCAAGTGCTCGGCAGGCGGTGGAAAACGGCTTCAAACCTAAGCCAGTCGGGCCTTGCCCATTCCGGGCCCAACGGTCGCTACGCTCACGCGGACACCGCCGGCCACGCTGCCGATGGTGCAGCGCTCCCCAACTCGGGGCTCACGCGCCCTGGATTTGCGCCCGCACGCGCAGCGGGAATGCCGGCTGCGACGCGCCGGCCATCACGAACGCGCGCACCATCTCATGCGCCTGGGCTTTGTGATCTTCCTGCCACTGCGTCGCGAGCATGTCGGTGTTAAAGATGCGCGACAACGTATAAGCGTTCGACTTGTGGAACGAACATAGACTGACGAGCGCCACATACAGATGCAGCGGGTCCATGCCCCGGCGCAGCGAGCCGTCGTCCTCGCCGCGCGCGATCACCGTGCGCAGCAGCGCCAACACCGGCGACGACATTTCCGGAATCGCACTCGAACGCTTCATCACGCGGGCGCGGTTCAGGTTCTCGAACGAGAGCAGCTTGGCCAACTCGGGATGCGCCGCGAAGTGTCCTTCGATGAAATCGTAAAGCTGCACGATGGCCGTGACGGGATCGATGCGATCGACATCCAGTTTGAGCTTGAGCTCCGCTTCGCGCAGCCGCGCCAGCACGAATTCGAGCACTTCCAGATAGAGCGCTTCCTTGCCGCCGAAGTAGTGATAGATCATCCGGATATTGACCTTCGAGCGGCTCGCGATCGTCTCGACCCGCGCGCCGCTTAAGCCTTTGTCCGAGAACTCGGCGATCGCGATCCTGAAGATGCGCTGACGGGTCGCCGCTGCGAGCTTCTGACGCTGGGTCGTGGGTGCCGTTGAACCGGCGGCGGATGCAGCGGAAGTCGATCGGGCTGAAGCACGTGTCATAAGAGTCGAAAGCCTGGCGGCGGCGTGATGGCGTCAAGAGGATGCGGCGGAATGCGCGACTCCCGCATTGTAAGCGCGGCCTCAGCGACGGAACGGCTGGGTCAGCGCGAGCGGCGCGGTTTGCCGGCCGATCAGCCCGGCCACCGCGATCAGCGCGAGCAGATAAGGCAGCATGACCAGCAGCGCGGTCGGCACGTGCACGCCGATCAGCGGCAACTGGAACTGCAACGCGCTCGCGGCGCCGAACAGCAAACAGGCGCCCACCGTGCGGCCAATCTTCCAGTTGCCGAAGATGATCGCGGCAATCGCCAGATAGCCCGCGCCGCTCGTCATGCCTTCGGTGAAGGTGTGAATATCGCCGATCGAAATGAAGCAGCCCGCCGCGCCCGACATCACGCCGGAAAACAGCACCGCGCCATAGCGCAGCCGCGTCACCGAAAGCCCCGACTGATCGACGGATCTGGGCGCCGCGCCGACCGCATGCAGCGCGACACCGAGCGCAGTGCGCCGCATGACGAGCGAAGTCGCGAGCAGAATCGCGAGGCCGAGATAGACGAGCCATACCTGATGAAACACTGGCTCGCCGATCACGGGAATCGCGCCGAGTCCCGGCGGCGACCAGCGCTCGAGCCCAGGAATCACCGCGCTCGAGCGCTCGCCGAACAACTCGCGGTACGCAAGCGTCGTCGCGCCGAGCGCGAGGATATTGATGCCGATGCCGGTAACGATCTGATTGGCGCGCAACGTCACGCTCAGGAACGCCTGCAGCAAGGCGATCGGCAGCACGCCGAGCATGCCGATCGCGAGTCCGAGCGCCGCATTGCCGGTCGCCCATGCGCCCGCCGCGCCGAGAAACGCGCCCGAGAGCATCATGCCCTCCACGCTCATGTTGAGCACGCCGGCGCGCTCGCTGATCAGCTCGCCGGTCGATGCGAGCATCAACGGCGCCGCGAAGCGAATCGACGAGCCGACGAAAACCGCCGCGAATTCCGCGTTCATGAGCGTGCTCCCTTGGGTTCGAGCCACAACGAACCGCCCGCCAGCGCGACGATCACGATGCCCTGCACCACCAGCACCAGCGCCGACGGCACCGATGCGACCATTTCCATATTGATGCCGCCCGAGCGCATGAAGCCGAATAGCAGCGCCGCCGCGCAGACGCCGGTAATCGAGCCGCGCGCGAGCAGACCGACCACGAGGCCGTCGAAGCCATAGCCCGACGAAAAACCCGCCTTCAGCGAGTACTGGTCGCCTTGCAGCATCAACGCACCGGCCAGACCGCCGAGCGCGCCGGCGAGCGCCAATGCGCCGACGATGGTCGACGTGATCGGCATGCCGGCGCGGCGCGCGGCCAGCGCGTTCAGGCCGACCGCGCGCAGATGCATGCCGAAACGGCTATACCCCAGCACGAGCGCCACCGCGATGCATAACACGAGCGTGATCGGCAAGCCGATATTGAGCCCGGTCGAGGTTGCGCTCGCGAGCAAAGGCAGTTTGGTCGAATCGGGAATATCCAGCGATTCGGGGAGCGTGGCCGCGTTGCTCATCGGCTGGCGCAGCAGCGCTTCCGATTGCACGCACCAGTAGAGAAACCATACGGCTATGAACGTGAGCAGCAGCGTGCTGATCACCTCGTTGGTGCCGGCACGGGCTTTCAGCCAGCCGGGCAGCGCGCCCCATGCGGCGCCCGCCAGCGCGGCCGCGAGCATCGGCACGATGAACGCGAGACCGAACGGCAGGTGCGCGACATGACCATACAGACTGACCGCGGTCGCGGCGATGCCGCCCATCGCGATCTGCCCTTCGCCGCCGACATTGGTCAATTGCGCGCGATTGGCGAGCACGAAGCCGCTGCCGACCAGCGCGAACACGAGGCTGCGATTGATCGATGCGCCGATCGCGTAGGGCGAGCCCCACGCGCCGTCGGCGAACGCGGCCAACGCGTCGCCGAGCGGCACGTGGACGATCGCGATCAGCGCCAGCGCCGCGACAATCGCGACGAGCGCCGCGGCGGCGAGCACCAGTGCGGTTCTCACGCGCCGCGAGCCGCGCCATGCGGCGCGAGGAAAAGAACTCAATGAGGTCGTCGGAGTCATGCTGTCTGGCCTGCCATCCATGCGCCAATGCGCTCGCGTTGAAGATTGAGTTGCGACGCATCGGGCACACAGGTGCCCATGATGCGGCCGCGATACATGACGAGGACGCGGTCCGCCACCGCCATCAGTTCGTCGAGTTCGGACGAGATCAGCAGCACGCCGACGCCTTCGTCGCGTGCCGCGCGAATATGGTCGTAGACCGCCGCCACCGCGCCGACATCGAGCCCGCGCGTGGGCTGCGCGGCAATCAGCACGGCGAGTCCGTCGAGCGTGAGTTCGCGCGCCAGCACCGCTTTCTGCTGATTGCCGCCCGAGAGGCCGCGAAACGCGACATCGGGACTCGCGGCGCGCACATCGAAACGCTGCATCAGCGCGCGCGCATCGCGGCGCATCGCGCGACGCCGCATGAAGCCGTGCCGCGCATAGTCGTCGAGCCGGTTGAGAAAGAGGTTCTCGGTCAGGCTCATGTCGGGCACGCAGCCGACCGCGTGCCGGTCTTCCGGCACCACGCCGACGCCGGCCTTCGTCAACGTCTGCGGCGCGGCCTGGGTGCAGTCGGCGCCCTGCACGAAGAAGCGCCCCGCACTCGCCTTCTGCATGCCGGCCAGCACCGCGCCGAGTTCGCTCTGGCCGTTGCCTTCCACGCCCGCAATGCCGACGATCTCGCCACGGTTGACCACCAGCGTGCAGTCTTCGAGACGCGTCACGCCGTCGGCGTCGCGTACCGTGAGGCCGTCGACCTGCAAGGCTTCGTCGGCGAGCGGACGGCCGTAGGGGGACGGGCTGCGGGTTGCGGGAGGTGGCGTCGCGCTTGCGCTTGCGCTGGCATTGGCATTGGCTCCCGCAGCCGATGCCGCGTCCTGCTCCACATGCCCCGGACGTTGGATCATCGCCCGCACGAGCGCGTCCACGTCGGCGGATGGCGTGCTCGAACGGGCCACCACGCGGCCGCTCTGCAACACCGTCGCACGGTTCGCGATACGGCGGATTTCGGCCAGCTTGTGCGTTACCAGCACGACCGCGCAGCCACGCGCCACGACCCGCGCGCAGGTATCGAGCAACGCGTCGATCTCGGCCGGCAGCAGCACGGCGGTCGGCTCATCCAGCACCAGCAGACGCGGCTCGCGAATCAGACATTTGACGATCTCGACGCGCTGCTTTTCTCCCACGGACAGTTCCGCAACACGGGCATCCGGATCCAGCGCGAGCCCGAGTTCCGCCACCAACGCGCGCACCCGCTGCGCCTCGCGCTTGCGATCGAGCCAGCCGCGCACCTGCCCGAGCAGCAGGTTATCGAGCACGCTCACGTCTTCGACGAGGCTGAAGTGCTGATGCACCATCGCGATGCCGTGCGTCAGCGCATCGCGCGGACTGTGCGGTTCATACGGCGCACCGTCGAGCCACATCGCGCCCGCGTCGGGCTGGTGCACGCCGAACATCACGTTGCACAGCGTCGATTTGCCGGCGCCGTTTTCGCCCAGCAGGCAATGCACTTCGCCGGCGAAGAGTTCGAGCGAGACATCGCTCAACGCCTGAAATGCGCCGAAGCATTTGACGATGCCGTCCATGCGCAGCACCGCCGCGCGCGGCCGGCCGTCGCTCACCGGCGCGCCGGCAGTCCCGGTGGTAGCCGCGTTGGCAGAAGCGGAAGTCGCGTCCATGTCAGCCTTCGAATACCTTGATCTTGCCGCTTTCGATGTCCTGTTCGATCTGCTTGATCTTCGTCGACATCTCCGGGGTCGGCTTGCACACCACCATGCCCGACGCCTTCGGTCCCATGGCGAGGCCGAACGCCTTATAGCCCGGCTGCCAGGTGCCGGCCGCCATCTGGTCGATCGCGTATTGCACCTGATAGCCGACGCCCGTGATCGAATACGCGATATACAGCGGGTCCGTGCCGCAGCGGTCGGTATAGCTGCCGATCACGTGCGTGTGCTTTTCATTGGCCGCCTGCTCCATGCCGCGCAAGCCGAGATTGAGAATGTGATAGTGGACGTCCGCGCCTTGCGAGATCGCCGCGAGCGTCGCTTCCTTGGCCTTCGAGACGTTGTCGAAGTCGCCGGTATAGCTCTCGAAGTATTTGATCTTCGGATTGATCGAGCGCGCGCCGTTGCCGAATTCCTTGCCGGCGTTGACGATAGACGGAATCTCCATGCCGCCCACGTAACTCACCGCGCCGTTCTTCGACAGCATCGCCGCAGCCGCGCCGGCCACGTAGGCGATCTCGGCCTGCTTGACGTCATAGCCCGCCACGTTCGGCGGCATGTCCTGCCCTTTGTTGCCGCCCACGATCGCGAACTTCACATTGGGAAAGCGCTTCGCGATCTTCAGCACCGAGGCCTGCGTCTGCCCGCCCACGCCGATCACCAACTGGTTCTTCGAAGCGAGGTTGGTCAACGCCTGCTCCATGTCGGCGTAGTTGATGTTCTCGATCATCTGCGTCTTCAGTTTCGGGCCGAGTTCCTTCTGCGCGGCAACCAGTCCGTCGTAGCCGGATTCCATCCAGCCTTTATCCGACTTGGAACCGGGAATCAGCACGCCGACCCGCAGCGGATCGGCCGCCACCGCATGCATCGCACTGGTGGATGCGGCGAGCGCGACGACACAGGTCGCGAGAGTTTTGAGCTTGGCGATCGACATTCTGGCATTCCTCTTGCGTTTGGTTTGGGTAAGTAGGTTATTCATGAACGAAACCAATGCAACTTCGATGCCATGCGACGGTTTTTGCGGCATGCCGGCTTCGTTTGAACCTGCCCGATAGAGCGATCCAGACGCCGCGCGAACGGCGCGCGTCGGCGCTCACGCAACACCTTTTCTATAGCGATCGAAACCCGATGGAGAACTTTCGATGAAACAGCACGACGCATACGGCACAAGCGTTTCCGGTCAGTTGGGCCGCGACGGCCGGGCGCGCTGGGCAGCCAGCGAAACGCTCGTCGACATGTCGTTGCCCGCGCCCGAACCGGTCGTCGCGACGCTGCCGTGCGAGCCGCAAAACGTTCGTATCGATCTGCGCAGCACGGCCATTATCGTGATCGACATGCAGAACGACTTCTGCACCAACGGAGGATGGGTTGCCCAGATTGGGGGCGATTTCGCCGTCGACCGCGCGCCAATTGCACCATTGCAGCGCCTGTTGCCGGCGCTGCGCAAAAGCGGCGTGCCGGTCATCTGGGTCAATTGGGGCAACCGGCCCGACCTCGCCAACATGCCGCCGAACCAGTTGCATCTATATAAGCCGAAGGGCACCGGCACCGGCCTCGGCGAACCGCTCGCGAGCAATGGCTCGCACGTGCTCGAAAAGGATTCATGGGCCGCGGCGGTGGTGGATGAACTCGCGCCGCTGCCCGAAGACATCTGTGTGGACAAGTATCGGATCAGCGGGTTCTGGGACACGCCGCTCGATAGCATCCTGCGCAATCTCGGCATTCGCACGGTGATGTTCGCGGGCGTGAACACCGATCAGTGCGTGCTGCATTCGCTGACCGACGCTAATTTTCTCGGCTATGGCTGCGTGCTGGTGGAGGACTGCTGCGCGACGTCGTCGCCGGACTTCTGCACCGAAGCGACGATCTGGAACGTGAAGAAGTGCTTTGGCTTCGTCACCGATTCGGCGCGGATCGTCGCCGCGCTGGCGGATGCCGCATGAACGCGTTTATTCCCGGTCCGCGCACGCAGGTGGCCGCAACGGCAAGCGGGCCGCTGAACGGCCTGCGCTTCGCGGTGAAGGATCTGATCGACGTCGCCGGCGTGACGACCGGCGGCGGCAATCCCGACTGGCTCGCGAGCCACGCGGCGGCGCGCGCTCACGCGCCCTGCGTGGATGCGCTATTGGCGGCCGGCGCGACGCTCGACGGCAAGACGATCACCGACGAACTCGCCTATAGCCTCGAAGGCGAGAACCATCACTACGGCACGCCGCTCAATCCGCGTTGGCCGCGTGCGTTGCCGGGCGGGTCGTCGAGTGGATCGGCTTCGGCGGTGGCGAGCGGCGACGTGGAGTTTGCCTTGGGCACCGATACCGGCGGCTCGGTGCGCGTGCCCGCCGCGTTCTGCGGCCTGTTCGGCATGCGGCCGAGTCACGACGCGATTTCGCTCGAAGGCGTGCTGCCGTTCGCGCCGTGCTTCGATACCGTGGGCTGGTTCGCGCGGTCGATCGACGTATTGGCGGCGGTGGGCGATGTGTTGTTGCCGGCGGCGCCGTCCGCTGCTAGCGCTTCGGCAAGCCCAATGTGTCTCACGCGTGTCGCCGAAGCTTTCGCTGCACGCGCGCGCAATGAACCCGACGACGCGGCGCGACTCACCACGCTCGCGGAATCGCTCGGCGCGCGCACATCGCTTGATGTGTTCGCTGGTGTAGAAGCCCGTTGGCTTGCGTGCTATCAGGCCGTGCAAGACCTTGAAATCGACGTTTCGCTCGGCGACTGGATTCGCTCGGCGCGGCCGAGCTTCGGCCCCTCCATCGCGCCGCGATTCGCACGGCTCGACACGCTCGACAGGCAACAGGCCGAGTCATGGCGCGCGGTTCTGCGCGAACTCCGTAGCACACTGGACACACTCTTCGAAACCGAACAGACCGTCCTGATGATGCCCACCACACCCGTCGCGCTGTTACCCAAAGACGCCACGAGCGACGCCGTTGGCCGCTTCTACGAGGACTCGCTCACGATGAACTCGATCGCCGCATTCGGCGGTTTGCCGCAAATCACCCTTCCTTTCACCGACGAAGTCGACCGGCCGCTCGCACTCTCCCTGATCGGCGCGCGCGGCAGCGATCGCGCGTTGCTGACCCTCGCGCGCGATCTATACTCGCGACACGCTTCGGCGAACTCTCAGTAGCGGAGCCTCGATGCACAATCAGAAACCCGCCGGCACGCACGGCGGCATGGTCACCAGCCCTCACGCGTTGGCGAGCGAAGCAGGCCGCGACGTCCTGCGCGCGGGCGGCAATGCGATCGAAGCCGCCATCGCCATCGGCGCCGCATTGTGTGTGACGTACCCGCATTTCACCGGACTCGGCGGCGACGCCTTCTGGGTAATCGGCGACCGGCAAGGCATGTTGCGCACGGTATCGGGCATCGGCCAGGCTGCGGCGCAACTGCCCGCGTACAACGGAGCGATTCCGCTGCGCGGGGCCGCGTCGGCGATCACCACGGCCGCGACCGTCGATACATGGCAGCAAGCGTACGAGATCAGCCAAAGCGCGTGGGGCGGCCAGCAGTCGTGGCCGTCACTGTTCGAACGCGCGCACGAACTGGCCGCCGACGGCTTTCCGGTCACGCCGTCGCAGCATTTCTGGCAGAGCATGCGCGCCGACGAGTTGCACGCGTTGCCCGGCTTCGCCGCGACCTTCGCGCCGCACGGCCATATTCCCGCCATCGACGAGCGCTTCGTTCAACCGGCGCTGGCGAAAAGTATCAACCGGATTGCGCGTTTCGGCGCACGCGAGTTTTACGAAGGCGAGTTGGCTGAACGCATTGCCGATGGCCTCCGGCAAGCCGGTTCGCCGCTCAGTTCGAGCGACCTCGCCCGCACGCACGCCCGCAATGAAGCACCGTTGCGTGTCGCCTACCGTGGCGGCGAACTGGTGAGCATGCAGCCGCCCACGCAAGGCGTGACGACCTTGCAGATCATGGGCACGCTGGAGCGCTTCGACCTTGGATCGATTCCGGAAGGCAGCGCCGATTACTATCACCTGCTGGTGGAAGCGGTCAAACGCGCATTCATGGATCGCGATCGGTTCGTCTGCGATCCGGAGTTCAACTTCGTGCCGGTCGACGAGATGCTCTCGCCCGCCACGCTCGACGCTCACGCACGCTCCATCAACCTGCGTGAAGCGCGTGCGTGGCCACACGTATTTCGCCCGGGCGATACGGTGTTCATCGGCGCAACGGATCGCGAAGGTCGCAGCGTGAGCGTGCTCCAAACGGTGTACTTCGATTGGGGCAGCGGCGTGGTGGCGGGCGATACCGGCATTCTGTGGCACAACCGCGGCGCGTCGTTCAGCACGAACCCCGCGCATCACAACGCCGTGCAGCCGGGCAAGCGGCCCTTCCATACGCTGAATCCCGGCATGTATGTAAAGGACGGCCGCCCTCAACTGCTATTCGGCACGCAAGGCGCGGACGGTCAGCCGCAAACGCTGGCCGCCATTCTCACGCGACTGATCGACTACGGCATGGACCCGCTGACCGCCCTCGCCCGCCCGCGCTTTCTGCTCGGCAAAACCTTCTCCGACACACGCGATGCGTTGAAGCTCGAAGCGGACGCCGGCGCCGACGTGTTCGCGGCGCTCGCCGCGCGGGGTCATGAAGTGAGCGCGATTGCGGCGCAGAGTCCGTTGGCGGGGCATCCGGGCGTGATTCGCATCGAGCCGGACGGGTCGGTTTCAGGCGCGCATGATCCGCGCAGCGATGGGCGTGCGCTGGCGGTGTGATGCCCCAATGATGCAACGTGATGCGGGCTATGTGATGAACGCCGCTGCGTCACCCGAGCGTGAAGCGGTCCCGCGTCGTCACATAGTCGCTCGCACCGAAACGCCCAACCGGAAAGTAGTGTTGCAAACGCACGCGCCACGTTTCGGTGTCGATCAACTCGTCGCGCGCGTGCAACCGGTGCACGCGTCCGATGAAAATCTGCCGGCTGGTTGTCTCCAGCGTCTCCCAGATCGTGCACTCGAACGCGACGGGTGCTTCCGCAATGCGCGGCGGCGCGACGTGCGAACTCGGCAGCGGCGTCAAGCCGACCGCGGTCAGCTCGCTCACGTTCGGCGGCAGCCTTTCTCCGCAGCGATGCATTTTGTCCGCAATGGCTTCGTCCGCGAGATGCACCACGAACTCGCCGGTACGCCCGATATTCACCGCCGTGTCCTTGAGTGTGCCGTCCGCCACGCGGTTGATGCTGATCATCACGATCGGCGGTTCCTCGCCGAGCATGTTGAACATCGAGAACGGCGCGGCGTTGATCGTGCCGTCGGCGCCGAGCGTGGTGACGAGCGCGATCGGACGCGGCACGATCAGACTCGCCATCAGCTTGTAACGCTGATATTCGGTGATCGCTTCGAAATCGATTTCCATATCGGCTGCCTAGTTGGGAGTGACGGATCCGGTAATGCCGAGCAGCTGGCCGAGGCTCTTTTCGCCGCGCATCCGCGAGGTCTCGATCCGTTCTTCGATGTCACGCAAATGCGCTTCCATATGCACTATCGCGCCGGCCGCATCGCGCGCCTCGATGCAATCGACAATCGCCGCATGCTCCGCGTGCTCGCACGGCGCATGCCCCGGCGGTTCATACACACCCACGATCAGCGAGCAGCGCGAGACCAGTTCCTTCAGATAGTTTTGCAGAATCGAATTGCCCGCCAGCGCGGCGATGCGCATATGAAAGCCACTGGCGAGCCTCGCCCATGAAGGCTGGTCGAAGCGGTGCATCGCTTCATGTTCGCTCGCGAGTTGCTCGCGCAACGCCCTGATGTCCGTCGCGTTCGCGCGCTGCACGGCCAGTTCGACCAGCATCCGCTCGACCGAGCGCCGCGCTTCGAAGATCTCGCGGGTTTCCTCGGGCGTGGGCTCGGCAATCACCGCTCCTTTATTCGGCCGCAATACGACAATACCGTCATAAGCGAGCTTTTCCAGCACGCGCCGCACGACCGCGCGGCCCACGCCGAACAGTTGGCACAACTCGGGCTCCGGCAGCTTCGTGCCCGGCGTCAGCCGGTGATTCAGCACGCCGTCGAAAATCGACTGATAGATGCGCGCGTCGAGATCCGCATCGTCCTTGCGGGATTGTTTCGCGGTGGCCGCGCCGGCTTTTGCGTTCATGCAATCGCCGGGCGCACGACGCCGTCCCGCTCCAGTCGGTCCATATGATCCGCGATTGCACCCGGCGTGGTGATCCACACGTCGCCTCGTGTGCGTGCCGCGGCGATATGCTGAAGCGCGCGGCGCAAATGCCGCAAGCGATACGGCTGCCCCACCAGATACGGATGCAGCGCAATGCCCATCACCAGCGCCTGGGGCTGCGTGCCGCGATTGGCCTGCTCCAGCATCTCGTCGAACTGGTCGACGATCATGTCGGCGAACGCGCGGCCATCCATATGGCGGCCCACCATCATCGGCAAATCGTTCAGTTCCTGCGGATACGGAATCGACCACAGCGGCCCGCCGCGCGTGGCCATCCGTACCGGACGGTCGTCGTGACACCAGTTCAGCGTGTAGCGGTAGCCGGTCTCGGCGAGCAGATCGGGCGTCAGATGCGACTCCGAAATCCACGGCGAAAGCCAGCCGTGCGGTGTCGTGCCCGACACTTCGACGATCCGTTCGCGGCAATGCAGAAGCAGCTCGCGTTCGCCGTTCTCGTCCAGATCGCTCTGCCGGTGCGCGTTCGTGTGGCCGTGGCCGATCAGTTCGTCGCCGCGCGCCACACAGGCTTCGATCAGCTCAGGACAGTGATCGTAAAGCGCGGTGTTGATCAGCGTACCGGCCGGCAGATCGAGCTGATCGAACAGTTCGATGCAGCGCCACGCGCCGACGCGATTGCCGTATTCACGCCAGCTATGGTTGAGCACATCCGGTTGCGGCGAGATCGGGCCGAGCGCCGCGCCGAGCCCCTCGCCAAACGCAAAGTGTTCGATGTTGAAGCCCAGATAGACCGCGAGCCCGGTGTCGCCAGGCCAGCGGAACGCGTCGCTGTCGGTGATCGGCCGGTACGCAAAGCGGCCGTGCGTGGCAAGCAACTGACGCGCGCGGTTCTCTGCTGCAGGCATGTTCCGTGTGTCGTTCATGTGAAGAAGCCGTGGGTGATGAAACGCGGCCGGTTGCGTCACGCATGAACCGGATTGGCCGATTCATGCCCCGAGACGGAACGAAGACGCACCGTGATCGCGCAAGAAAATTCGCTTGGATCGCTAACGATCGACACTGCGGATCGTTTGCAATATGTGAGCCAACTCGTAGACGTTAAGCGCACGGCTGTGTCGGCAATCAGCGAACCACTCGATGCAACGGATGGCACATGTCTTGCATTTGGCTGGTTTCGTTCAGGCGCCGCTGCAGTTTTCGTGCGCCCCTGCTCTTCGCCGTTCACGAGGACACCTTTTCATGATTCAGCCTGTTTCAACGGTGCTCGAAACCAAAGCCGCCGATATCGAACTGGTGCACGTGTCGAAGCAATACGGCGACTCGCTTGCCGTCGACGCAATCGATCTGCGTATTGCAGGCGGCCAGTACTGCTGCCTGCTCGGACCGTCGGGCTGCGGCAAGACCTCGACCTTGCGCATGATCGCCGGGCATGAATCCGTCACCGAAGGTGACGTTCTGATCGCCGGCCGCAACGTCACGCGCGCGGAGCCGGCTGCTCGCGGCACGGCCATGGTGTTCCAGAACTATGCGCTGTTCCCCCATCTGAGCGCGCTCGACAACGTCGCGTTCAGCCTGAAGATGCGCGGCATCGCCAAAGATGTGCGGCGCAAGCGCGCCGCCGAGCTGCTGGAACTGGTCGCCATGTCGGCGTATGCCGAACGCAAACCGGCCCAACTCTCTGGCGGCCAGCAGCAGCGTGTCGCGCTCGCCCGTGCGTTGCTCAACCAGCCAGGCTGCCTGTTGCTCGACGAACCGCTCTCCGCGCTCGACCCGTTCCTGCGTGTGCAGATGCGCGCCGAACTCAAGCGCTGGCAGAAAGAACTCGGCATTACGTTCGTGCACGTCACGCATTCGCAGGAAGAAGCCATGGCGCTCGCCGATCTGGTCGTGGTGATGAGTCACGGCCGTATCGAGCAAAGCGGCACGCCGCATGAAGTCTTCAACCGTCCGCGCACCGAATTCGTGGCGCGCTTTCTCGGCGGCCACAACGTCTTCAAAACCAATGGCCGGTTGTTTACCGTGCGTGCCGATCACCTGCGCGTTGTGCCGCATGGCATCACGCCGGTGCAGAACGCGAGCGGCGACAACGGCATGACGCGCATTGGCGGCGTGCCGTGCACAGTGCGCGAAGCCGAGTATCAGGGCACGCATCTGCGCATGACGCTCGACCCGCTCGACGGTTCGCCCGAGTTGATCTCGCTCGTGAGCGACGGTGATTACGATCCGGCGCGGCTCGGTCCCGATGCCCGCGTGGTGGTCTGGTGGAACGAACAGGACGCGCATCCGCTCGCGGCCTGAGTAGTGAAGTCTTCGCATTGAAACGGCATGACATTGCCGCGCATGAGCGTTCCAGCAAGCTAAAACCGAACGTCAATCGAACGTCAACTGAGGAGAAAGCAATGAGTGAAACGAACGAGAGCCCGGCACCGGCCGCAACGGATGGGAAGGAAAAAGGCCTGTCGCGCCGCACGTTCATCAAGGGTGCAGTGGCGGCAGCCGGTATTGCCGGTTTTCCGTACGTGCACGCGCAGGAAAAAATCACGTTGCGTTACCTCGGCACGGCGGTCAATCAGAGCGCCGACATCGCGAAGAAATTCAAGGAAGACACCGGCATCGAGATTCAATACGTGCCGGTGACCACCGACGACGTCGCCAAGCGCATCATCACGCAGCCCAACTCGTTCGACATTGTCGACACCGAATATTTCGCGCTGAAGAAGCTGATTCCGGCCGGCACGCTGGCCGGCATGGACGCGAAGCGCATCAAGCTTGCCGACAAGATCACGCCGGTGCTCACGCGCGGTGAAGTCAACGGCAAGAAGATCGGCGATCAGGGCACCGCGCCGAAGAAGGTGATGTTCCTCACCGGCCCGCGCTCCACCGAATTCTCCGCCACGCCGACCGAGTGGATGACGCTGATTCCCACCACGTACAACGCGGATACGCTCGGCATTCGCCCCGACCTGATCAAGCGGCCTATCGACAGTTGGGCCGAACTACTCAATCCTCAGTTCAAGGGCAAGGCGGCGCTGCTGAACATTCCCGCGATCGGCATCATGGATTCGGCCATGGCGATCGAGGCGATGGGTCACGTGAAATACGGCGACAAAGGCAACATGACCAAGGCCGAAATCGATCAGACCATCAAGATCCTGATCGAAGCGAAACGCGCCGGCCAGTTCCGCGCGTTCTGGAAGGACTTCAACGAAAGCGTGAACCTGATGGCCTCGGGCGAAGTCGTGATCCAGTCGATGTGGTCGCCGGCCGTGACGAAAGTCCGCACCATGGGTATCGCCTGCAAATTCCAGCCGCTCAAGGAAGGCTATCGTTCGTGGGCCTCGGGCTTCGGCTTCCCGCGCTCGCTGCAAGGCAAGAAGCTCGATGCGGCGTATGAATTCGTCAACTGGTTCCAGGACGGCTGGGCGGGCGCCTATCTGATGCGTCAGGGCTATTACTCGGGCGTGCTCGAAACCGCGAAGACGCATATGCAGCCTTACGAGTGGGACTACTGGATCGAAGGCAAGGCGGCCGCCCAGGACATCAAGGCGCCGGACGGCCAGCTGCTCGAAAAAGCCGGCACCGTGCGTGACGGCGGCTCGTACAACCAGCGCATGGGCGCGATTGCGTGCTGGAACGCGGTGATGGACGAGAACATTTATATGGTCCAGAAGTGGAACGAGTTCATCGCGGCTTGACCGACCACCGTGGTAGAAGCCGCGATCGGGCATGAGAGCCGGCGCCCGCCGCGCCGGTTCTCATCCGCTATCCGCACGCACAGTCACTCCTTAGAAATACGCCCATGGCAACGATCGACCTTCCCTCGCACGCGCAGGACGCGCCCGTCAAACATCGCCGCGCGCCGGCATGGTTGCAGGCGACGCCGCTCTCGCTGACCTTCCTGCTGTTTTTTATCGTGCCGCTGGTCATCACGCTGATCGTCAGCTTCTGGGACTTCAACGAATACCAGATCATCCCCGCGTTCACGCTGAAGAACTACGCGGCGATCTTCAACGGCTGTTCGTCGATGACGGACCTCTGCGTCACCTTCAAGACGTACTGGTCGACGCTCAAGTTCTGCGCGATCGTGTGGGCGGTGACCTTGCTGCTGGGTTTTTCCATCGCCTACTTTCTCGCCTTTCATGTGCGCACCACGAGCATGCAGACCGTGCTGTTCCTCGTCTGCACGATTCCGTTCTGGACCTCGAACGTGATCCGCATGATTTCATGGATGCCGCTACTCGGCCGCAACGGTCTCGTCAATCAGGCGCTGCTCGGCGCGCATCTAATCGATCAGCCGCTGGAATGGCTGCTGTATTCGAACTTTTCGGTAGTGCTCGCGTTCGTTCACCTCTACACGTTCTTCATGATCGTGCCGATCTTCAACGCGATGATGCGGATCGACCGGTCGCTCCTCGAAGCCGCGCGCGACGCCGGCGCGAGCGGCTGGCAAGTGGTGCGCGACGTGGTGCTGCCGCTGTCGAAAACCGGCATTGTGATCGGCTCGATCTTCGTGATTACGATCGTGATGGGCGATTTTCTGACCGTCGGCGTGATGGGCGGCCAGCAGATCGCCTCGGTAGGCAAGATCATTCAGGTGCAGACCGGCTACCTGCAATTTCCCGCCGCGGCGGCCAATGCAATCATCTTGCTCGCCGTGGTGCTGATGATCGTGTGGGGTTTGACGCGGGTCGTCGACATCCGCAAGGAGCTCTGAAGATGCAGGCCATTCGCCTCAACCATCGCGAGCGCCGCCCGGCGAGTTTCTATTGGCTGGCGCTCCTGTTCGGCCTGTTCGTGCTGTTCCTGTACGGACCGGTGATCACCATTTTCATCCTGTCGTTTCAGGGTCCGGAAGGCGGCCTCACGTTTCCCATGCGCGGCGTGTCGCTGCACTGGTTCTCCGTGCTGCGCGACGGCGTGGGCGATGTGGATATCTGGTCCGCGTTCGGGCGCTCCGTGCGGTTAGCCGTAGCTGTCACGGTGCTGACGGTGCTGTTCTCCGTCGCGGCGGGCCTCGCCTTTCGCCGAAAATTTCGCGGCGATACGGCAGTGTTCTACGTCTCCGTGGCGAGCCTGATCATGCCGTCCATTATCGTTTCGCTCGGCATCGGTCTAACGTTCCGCCTGCTCGATAACAGCGTGAAGTACCTGGCAACGGCCTGGGGCTATCAGTCTTTCGCCGATACCTACACCACCTCGATGGGCCTCTTCACGTCCGCGCTCGGCGCGCATCTCACATGGACGCTGCCGTTCGGTTTGCTGGTCATGTTCGCGGTGTTCAACCGTTTCAATCCGGCTTACGAAGAAGCATCCCGCGATCTCGGCGCGACGCCGTGGCAGAGTTTCCGGCACGTAGTGCTGCCGATCATCGGCCCCTCGGTGGTGGGCGTGGCCATGTTCGGCTTCACGCTCTCATGGGACGAGATTGCCCGCACCTCGCAGGCGATCGGCGATCAGAACACCTTGCCGCTCGAACTTCAGGGTCTCACCACGTCGGTGACCACACCAGTGATCTACGCGCTGGGCACCATGACGACGGTGTTGTCGCTAACGGTGATGGGCGTGTGCCTGCTCGCCGTGCGATTGCTGGCGCGCAGGCGCGCGGTGGCGGGATTGCAATAGGCGCGTTCTCCGCCGATTCCAGGCGCTGCCCGGCAGTCATTTCACGCCCGCTGCTAAGAATCGGCCAAAAACTTCGTTGCTCGCACCCGCCCCGTCCCTTACCGTTCTCTGATTGCGCCTCACGCGCGCCTCGTTTCGGAGAACCCATGTCCGCAGTCGAATCGCCAACCCACGCTGACCACAGCATCGCCGATGCCGCGCAACTCTTCGGCGACGATCCGCTGACGCGCCGCTTCGCTCCCGTTTTCGCCCGTATCGCGGAAGGCGCGGTGGAGCGCGAGCAACAGCGCGAACTCGCTTACGCGCCCGTGGAATGGCTGCGTGAAGCGGGCTACACGCGGCTGCGCGTGCCCAAAAAATACGGCGGCGAAGGCATCTCGCTCACGCAATTCTTCGCGCTGGCCACGCGTCTCGGCGAGGCGGACTCGAATCTGCCGCAAATCCTGCGCGTGCATGGCGGCTTTATCGAAGCGCTGCTGGAAAACGGCGACGAATCGCTGCGTGAGCGCTGGCTTACGCGGGTGGCGCAAGGTCAGATTGTCGGCGGCGCGGTGTCCGAGCGCACGGGCGTCACCAACAACAGCGTGCGCCTGACGCAGACCAATGGCGCATGGCATCTTGACGGCGAGAAGTACTACACCACCGGCACGCTCTACGCCGACTGGGTCGACGTCACCGCGCACGACGGTTCGAGCGACCTGCGCGTGCTCGTGGAATCCGACGCGCCGGGCCTCGAACGTATCGACGACTGGGACGGCTTCGGGCAGCGCCTCACCGGCAGCGGCACGGCCCGCTTCACGCAGGTGCCGGTCTCGCTCGATAACCTCTACCGCCGCTATAACGCCGCCGAACCGCGTCGCAACAGCCTGCTCACGGCTTACTATCAGGCGCTGCATGTCGCGAACCTCGCGGGCATCAGCCGCGCGGCGCTGCGCGATGCGGTCGCGTTCACGCAGACCAAAACCCGGACCTTCGGCGTGCCGGGCGCGTCGAGTCCGCGCGACAATCCGCTCGTGCAGCGCGTGGTCGGCCGGCTTGCGAGCCTCGCTTATTCGACGCAAAGCATCAGCACGTCGCTTGCGCGCGCCATCGATGAAGTCTCCGTCGCGCGCGAGGAAGGCCGTGCCGACGAACAGACTTACATTCACCTCGACATCCAGACTTTCCAGGCGCAGCAGATCGTCATCGAGCAGACCTTGCAAGCGGCGACGCTGCTGTTCGAAGTGGGCGGCGCATCGGCCACCAGCGAGACGCGCCGCTTCGATCGCTACTGGCGCAACGCGCGCGTGCTGGCGTCGCACAATCCGGCGATCATTCGCGAGGCCGCGATTGGTGACTTCTACCTGAATGGCAACGCGCATAACGAGCGCTTCGGTGTGACGCGGCAGACAGAGATCGCGGCAGCGGCATAAACACGGCCAGCCGGCCTCCTGGTGAGGCTCGCCGCCTTCCTGTGGCACAGTGTCGTCAGGCGCATGCGCTAAGCTTGCGCAACCGAACTGCCCTGACGAGCGACATGAAGAACCTGCCTGCCTACGAGCCTCCGGTCGACGAAAACCAGCTTCTGCTGAAGTGGATTCGCCGTGCGCGCGAATCCCAGATGAGCCACTACGACATGGCGGATCTGCTATCGGCGCGTGACCGCCAGGTCGGCTGGCTTGCCACCGCGTTGACCGCCTTCGTGGGAACGGCTGTGTTTGCGTCCCTGCACGCGTCCGCCGTCTCACCGGAACTGAAGATTTTTATCGGCTTCGTGAGCGTGGCGGCCGCGGTCGCCTCCGCGCTGCAAACCTTCCTGCGCTACGCCGAACGCGCCGAGAAGCATCGCGCCGCCGGCGCGCGCTATGGCGCGGTGCGCCGCAGGCTCGAAGCGGTTTTTGCGGGCGACGCCGATGCGCGTGACGGCCACTATCTCACCGCGATCCGCGACGAACTCGACCGGCTCGCCGAAGACTCGCCCAACGTGCCGCCGCGCGTCTTTTATCGCACCCAACGCACGCTCTCCGCGGATACGCCGCGCAGCCGCGACGCGTGAGCCTCATTCGCCGGCCGTCAGATCTCCGGCATCAATACCCAGCTCCGCCGCCATACGGCGCACCACGGCCTGCAACCGGCTCACTTCATCGGCAAGGCGCTTCTGTTCGGCCTTGACCGCCTCGAACGCGGACAGCGGCACGGCGTCGTCTTCGGCGCCTGGCTGCGCCAGCTCGCTCGCACTCACTTCGCCGCACAGCAAATGTGTCCAGCGGTTCTCGCGCTCGCCCGGCGTGCGCGCAAGTTTCACGACCCGTGGCGGGTCGTTGGCCGCGAGTTCGTCGAGAAACGCCTCGACCGACGAGATATCGGCAAAGCCATGCAGACGCGCGCTATTGAGCCGCAATTCGGCGGCGGTTTGCGGGCCGCGCAGCAGCAAGGTGGTGAGCAGCGCCGCCGACTGGCTCGGCAAACCCAGCACGCGATTCATGTTGTGTTCGAAGCGCGGCACGCGGCTGCTGCTGCCCTCCATGACGAGGCTCAACCGTTTCAAGCCGTCGACGGCGGTCAGCACCTCGGCTTCGGTGGCGTTCATGACCGGCGCGCGGCCGGTCTTCTGATTGCAGCCCAAGGTCAGCGCGTTGAGCGAAAGCGGATAGCTGTCCGGCACCGTGTGCTGCTTTTCGACGAGCACGCCGAGTACGCGTCCTTCAAGCAGGGTCAACGCGCGGATCGAAGGGCGGGAAGAAGTGTCGGGAGTGGAATTCATGGATGATGTCGCGGCATGAGCCGCCGGGTCTCGTGGATGTTGCCTTACCGTTGCACAGCCGGGCGGCGCTTTCTGGTTGGTGGGCACTATGATAAACGGCCACGGCCGCGAAGGTGTACCCATCTCCGCCACGGCCGGGCGCGCACGCGGCCGTCTGGCACGTGGCGTGCTGACACAGAACATTCTTCCCTTATGGAGTCGATCAATGCCCCTACGCCGTCAACCGGTCCTGCGCCTGAGCGCCATTTCACTCGTGGTCGGCGCAGTCTGCCTGCTTGGCGCGTGCGCGCTCAGCCCGGCCGGCAAGAGCGGCAACGCGCACGTGCCCGAGCCCGCGAAGCCCGTGGACCTCAGCCGCTATCTCGGCCGATGGTATGAACTGGCGCGCTATGAAAACCGCTTTGAGCGCGATTGCGAAGCGGTCACCGCCGAGTACGCCACGCGCGACGACGGCCTGATCGACGTGGTCAACAGTTGCCACCAAGGCGCGGTGAACGGTCCGCTGGACGTCGCGAAGGGCCGCGCGAAGGTGGTCGCCGATTCGGGCAATGCCAAGTTGAAGGTGTCGTTCTTCGGCCCATTCTTCTTCGGCGACTACTGGGTGCTAGATCACGCGGACGACTATAGCTGGTCGATCGTCGGCGAGCCGAGCGGACGTTATCTGTGGATCCTCACGCGTGAGGCCACGCCGGCTGCGAGCGTGAAAGACGCGCTGATCGAGCGGGTCCGCGCGCTGGGTTACGACACGTCGATGCTGCGTATGACGAGGCACGAGTAAGTCGCGCTCCTGGCCGGCTATCGGACGGTTGGTCCGCGTCAGCCGGACAGATCCGATTTTTGTCCTCATTGACCGGTTTCCATATTTGAGATATTTTCCCGAATATGGAAACCCCACTCTCCGACGACAACGCCATCGACCGCCGTATCGCCCAGCGGCTGCGGGCGCTGCGCGCCGAGCGTAACTGGTCGCTCGACGATCTCGCGAAACTGAGCGGCGTGAGCCGCGCGACGCTCTCGCGCCTCGAAAACGCCGCCGTGAGCCCCACGGCGAGCGTGCTCGGCAAACTCTGCGTGGCTTACGGCCTGCCCATGTCGCGCCTCATGCACATGGTCGAGGAAGATTTCGCGCCGCTCGTGCCGCGCGACGCCCAGCCGCTCTGGACCGACGCCAGCATCGGCTTCCGGCGGCGTTCCGTGTCGCCACCCGCTCAGGCGTTGAGCGGCGAGGCGCTGGAATGCGAACTCGACGCCGGTGTGCGCATTACCTACGACGCGTCGCCGCGGCCCGGCCTCGAACATCATCTGATCCTGCTCGACGGGCAGTTGCAGATCACCGTGGACGGCCAGCGCCACAACCTGCAACCCGGCGACTGCCTGCGCTACCAACTGTTCGGCCCCAGCGCTTTCGTGACGCCCGCGCACAGCGCGGCCCGCTATATTCTGTTCATCGTGTGAGCCAGCATGAGCGCGACCACCCTCACCCCTTTCTCCGCCGACGACCTCGCGCGTCATCTCCCTGAACTCGGCGCGCTGCTGGGCGCCTGCGTGCATGACGGGGCCAGCGTCGGCTTCGTGATGCCGTGTGGCGCCGACGAGTGCGAGGCGTTCTGGCGCATCAAAGTGCTGCCTTCGTTGCGTGCCGGCGGCCTCGTGCTGCTGGTCGCGCGTCAGGGCGAAGCGATTGCGGGCACCGTGCAACTGGATTACGACACGATGCCGAATCAGCGGCATCGCGCCGAGGTGCGCAAACTGCTTGTCCATCCGGCGTTCCGCCGTCAGGGCATTGCGCGGGCGCTGATGACGGAACTCGAACGCCATGCGCATGGATTGCAGCGCAGCCTGCTCACCCTCGACACCCGCACCGGCGACCACGCCGAGCCGCTCTATACCGCACTGGGTTATCGGACAGCAGGCGTGATCCCGGGATACGCGCGTGGCACGCACACCCATGAGTTCGACTCGACCACCATCATGTACAAGGCGCTATGAGCGAAGCGCGGGCCCGGCCTGTGCGCCTCACGCGGTCTTCGAATATTTGAACGTGCCCTGCGCGCTGGCGATCAGCAGCTTGCCGTCCACCCACGCCTCGCTGCGCGAGAAAAAAATCGAGCGGCCCGCACGCTCCAGAAAACCCTTGGCGGTGACCAGTTCACCGAGTCCCTTGTCGAGATAGTTGGTGGTCAGCGACAGCGTGAACGCATGCCGCGCCGGGTCGCCGCTCGGCGCGAAGATTCCCGCATAACCCGCCGACGCATCGAGCAGCGTCGCGATCGCGCCGCCTTGCAGCACGCCCTGGCGATTGAGCTTGCTGGCATCGATCGGCATGACCAGTTCCGCGTAACCGTCGCGCCATTGCGTCAGGCGAACGCCGAGCGATTCGAGAAACGGGTTGTCGATGGGAAAGTCGGACATGAGCATGCCTTTGTGTTCGAGATGAGAGATGCAAAATGCGCTCAACGGCGCGAATCGAGCGCAATGCGGACCGCAAGTCCGGCAAGCACGGTGCCCATCAACCAGCGCTGCACCAGCAGCCACACCGGCCGCCCGGCGAGAAACACGGCAATCGAGCCCGCCATGCTCGCGATCAGCGCATTGACCGTTACGCTGATGACGATCTGCACACAGCCGAGCGCGATCGACTGCGCGAGCACGCTGCCGTGCCCCGGCGAAATGAACTGCGGCAGCAGCGACAGGTACATCACCGCGATCTTCGGATTCGCGAGGTTGGTGACGAGTCCCATGGTGAAGAGCTTGCTGCGGCTGTCGTGCGGCAGGTCGCGCACCTGGAACGGCGAACGGCCGCCCGGTTTAACCGCTTGCCAGGCCAGATACAACAGATAGAGCGCGCCGCCGAAACGCAATGCGTCGTACGCGTAGGGCACCGTCAGCAGCAGCGCGGTAATGCCGAACGCCGCGCAGAACATGTAGAACACGTAGCCGAGCGCGACGCCGCCAAGAGAAACGAGGCCCGCGCGACGACCCTGACAGAGCGATCGCGAGATCAGGTAGATCATGTTCGGCCCAGGCGTGAGCACCATGCCGAGCGAGACCAGACCGAAGGCGAGCAGCGTTGTGAGGGCGGGCACGGCATTCTCCTTGGCGAATGAAAGTCGGACAGTGCCGCCAAATATAGCCGATGCCGCCGATTTCAGCGTCGCGGCCGGCTTGAGAAATTCGCATTGGCGTATGAGCCGCATTCATGTTCAATTGCGGCGCTTCTGGCCACTTCTTGTGCGGTGACTCGCACGAAACACTTGCGGCGAATTATTTTGAACGGTATCGTCGAGCCGTTCTGCAATGCAGCGCGGGAGAGATCGTCAGAAATTCGGACGACGCCGACGGAGCAACCGCCCCGGAAACTCTCAGGCAAAAGGACCGCGCAGCAGGAACATCTGGAGAGCGGCGCACCGGCATACCGCGTGCGCCCACCGAAGGGGATTCTCCGCGCACGACTCATCACTCATGACGGGCCGGCCGCCGCGGGGAAGAAACTCTCAGGTACATGGACAGATGGGGCATCGACGCCGGTTTCGACATGAAATCGACACCGGTGATGCTCAACTACTCTGGACCATGACATGTCACGAATCGCCATTATCGGCGCCGGCATTACCGGCGTCACGACCGCTCACGCCCTCGCCCAGCGCGGCCACCACGTCACCGTTTTCGAACGCCACCGCTATGCGGCGATGGAGACCTCGTTCGCCAACGGCGGGCAGTTGTCCGCCAGCAATGCCGAAGTCTGGAACAGCGCGGCCACCGTCATGAAAGGCCTGCGCTGGATGCTCACGCGCGACGCCCCGCTGTTGCTCAATCCCACACCCACCTGGCACAAGTACTCGTGGATGGGCGAATTCCTGCGGCAGATTCCGCACTATCGGGCGAATACCGTCGAAACCGTGCGGCTCGCGATCGCCGCGCGCGAGCATCTGTTTGCGATTGCCGAAACCGAAGGCATCGACTTCGATCTCGAACGGCGGGGCATTCTGCATATCTACAAGACGCGCAAGGAATTCGACGCCGCCAGCAAGGTCAACGCATTGCTGCGCGAAGGCGGCCTCGAGCGCAGCCCGGTGACGGCGAGCGAGCTGCATGGCATCGAACCCACGTTGCACGGCGATTTTTACGGCGGATTCTTCACGCCGTCCGATTCGACCGGCGATATTCACAAGTTCACGCGCGGCCTTGCTCAGGCGTGCGTGCGGCACGGCGTCGAATTTCATTACGATGCCGAGATCACCTCGATCGAGCAGCCTGCCGAGGGCCGTTTTACACTGGCGGTCAATCTCGAAGGCGAATCGCAGCGCTTTGCGTTCGAACGGATCGTCGTCTGCGCCGGGGTGAAGAGCCGCGATTTTGCAGCCATGCTCGGCGACCACGTGAATATCTATCCGGTGAAGGGCTATTCGATCACTGTTTGTCTCGATGATGAAATCAGCCAGCAGCGCGCCCCTTGGGTGAGCCTGCTCGACGACAGCGCGAAGATCGTGACGAGCCGCCTAGGCGTGGATCGCTTTCGCGTGGCCGGCACGGCGGAGATCAACGGCTTCAACCGGGATATCCGTTCGGACCGGATTGCACCGCTAGTAGACTGGACGCGGCGGTATTTCCCTGAGGTATCGACCTCGCGCGTGATTCCGTGGGCGGGCTTGCGGCCGATGCTGCCGAGCATGCTGCCCAAGGTGGGCCGTGGAAAACGGCGTGGCGTGTTCTACAACACCGGGCACGGACATTTGGGCTGGACCTTGTCGGCCGCAACCGCGCAGGCGCTCGCGGGCGCGATTCAGTAGGCGTGATGCGGGCGGTTTCGCTAACGGCGGTGGCTCGACATCACAGCCGTCGCCAGATTTGAACTCCCCGTGCTGCTGGAGTTTGGGCGGCGGCTGTGGCGCGAGACCGCAGCCGTCAGCCAATGCCAGATTCTCCATTTCTGCTAGTGTTCTTCCATCCGTGTTACTTCGGTGGAGAACCCATGCCGCACGCCCGCAGCGTAAAACCCAAGGCACACGACACACGCCTGAGCGATGCACAGATCGCGAAGGAAGCGACGCGGCGTCTCGCCTGGGACGCCGCGGTTCCCGAGCATGCCGTGAAGGTCCAAGTCTCGCGCGGCCGTATCACGCTGCATGGCGAGTTGCAGCGCGACCAGCAACGCACCGCTGCACTCGAAGACGTGACGCGCCTGTTCGGTGTAACGGGCGTTCTGGATCACACTGTCATCAAGTCAGAATGAAGTCAGCCCTTGGTTGCCTGACGTAATAGCGCGCGGCAATGCCGCGCGATCTGCTTTTCCTCCTCGGTGTGAATCGCCTTCACCTTGCCCGCCGGATCGCCTTCGGTTAGTCCCATGAAAGCCAGCCCGTCGCAGACGCGCGTGCGAATCGCCTGGCTGTGCTCGCCAATGCCGCCGGTAAACACCAGCAAATCGATTCCGCCCAGCAACGCCGCATAGCCGCCGATCGTCTTGCGCACCGCAGTGGCAAAGGCATCGATCGCGAGCGACGCATTCGCATCGCCCGCCGCAGCGCGTTTTTCCAACGCCTGCATATCGCTCTCGCCATCCGCGTAGCCGGCAAGACCGCTTTCGCGATTGAGCAGCGTCTCCAATGCGCCGGCATCGAGCTTCTCCACGCGCATCAGATACAGCAGCACACCCGGGTCGAGATCGCCGCTGCGTGTGCCCATCGGCACGCCGCCGGTCGGAGTCAGTCCCATCGACGTATCGATCGACTGGCCGTCGCGCAGCGCGCACACGCTCGAACCGTTGCCGAGATGCGCGAACACCGCGCGCGCCGGCAAGTCGGCGCCGAGCCGCGTCACCAGTGATTCATAAGACAGCCCATGAAAACCGTAGCGCATCACGCCGGCCTCCACATAACGACGCGGCAACGCGAGTTGAGCCGCGCGCGGCGGCAGTGTGGCGTGAAACGCCGTATCGAAACAGGCGAAATGCGGTGCATCGTCGAAAATTTTCTCGGCCTCGTCGATCAACGCAAGTGCCGGGGGAATGTGCAGCGGCGCAAAGTGCACGGCGTCCTGCAATTGACGCCGCACGTCGGCGCTAATCCGCTGATGCATGCGCAAATGCGGCCCGCCATGCACCACCCGATGCCCTACCGCCGAAGGCCGCGCATGATGCTGTTGCGCAAGCACCTGCGCGAGCTTTTGCAGCGCGTAGGTCTGCGATTCCAGTTCGTGCTCCTGCTGCAGCAGTACACGGCCGTCGGGCGCCTTGATCCGCAAACTGCCGTCGCTGCGTCCAATGCCTTGCGCGCTGCCTTCCAGCAGGAGCGATTCGTCGCCACCGGCGTACCGGAACAAGCCGAACTTCAGCGACGACGAACCGCTGTTCAACACCAGAATTGTTTGATCGTCAGCACCGTCTGGAGTGCGCATGGTCATGCCTCGCTTAGCCTTTCCACGTCCAGTTGCGGATCTCTTCCCGGTCGATGCCCTCGGCGTGCGCATACGCCAGATGTTCGATGATCTGGCCACGCAACCATTCCTTCGCATGGTCGCCGACACCGCGCAGTTTCGGCACGCGATCGATCACGTCGATCGCGAGCGAAAAGCGGTCGACCTGGTTGATGATCGCCAGTTCGAGCGGCGTGTTGATGTTGCCCTTCTCGTGATAACCATGCACATGCAGGTTGTCGTGGTTCGTGCGGTTATAAGTCAGCTTGTGAACCAGCGACGCATACGAGTGGAAATTGAAAATCACCGGTTTGGTGGCGGTAAACAACGAATCGAAATCGCGGTCGGACAAACCGTGCGGATGCGCGTGCTCCGGCATCAACCGGAACAGATCGACCACGTTGACAAAGCGGATCTTCAGGTCGGTGAACTGCTCCTTCAGAATCTGCACGGCGGCGAGCGCCTCCATGGTCGCGATGTCGCCCGCGCAGGCCATCACCAAGTCGGGCTCGACGCCCTGATCCGTCGACGCCCAGTCCCAGATGCCGATACCTTTGGTGCAATGCGTGACCGCCGAGTCCATGTCGAGATACTGCAAATGCGGCTGCTTGTCGGCGACGATCACGTTGACGTAATCGCGCGAACGCAAGCAATGATCGGCGACGCTTAACAGGCAATTCGCGTCAGGCGGCAGATAGATACGCACCACGTCCGGGCTCTTGTTCGTAACGACATCGAGAAAACCGGGGTCCTGATGCGTAAAGCCGTTGTGATCCTGCCGCCACACGAGCGAGGTGATCAGCAGGTTGATCGACGGCACCGGCTGCCGCCAGCCGAGATCGCGTTTCGCTTTCTCCAGCCACTTGGCGTGCTGGTTGAACATGGAATCGATCACGTGCACGAACGCTTCGTAGGTGGCGAACAGGCCGTGCCGGCCGGTCAGCACATAGCCTTCGAACCAGCCTTCGAGCGTGTGTTCGCTGAGCATTTCCATCACGCGGCCGTCCACCGAGAGTTCGCCGCCGTCCGCGTCGCTCGGGACGGTCTGCGCGAGCCAGGTTTTCGCGGACGCTTCATAGATCGCGGTCAGCTTGTTGCTCGCGGTTTCGTCGGGGCCGAACACACGAAAGTTCGTCATGTTCCGGCGCATCACTTCGCACAGGAACTTGCCGAGCACCTCGGTCGGCGATAGATACGAGCCCCCCCGTTTCTTCACCGCGGCCGCGAAATCGCGAAACGCCGGCATGTCGAGCGTCTTGCATAACAGGCCGCCATTCGCGTGAGGATTCGCGCTGATGCGGCGCGCGCCCTTCGGGGCGAGCTCGCGCAACTCCGGCACGAGGCGCCCTGCTTCGTCGAACAGCGACTCGGGCTCGTAACTGCGCAACCAGCTTTCCACCAGCTTCAGACTCTTGCCATTGGTCACCGGATCGAGCACGGGCACCTGATGCGCGCGCCACGAGCCTTCCACCTTGTGGCCGTCGACTTCCTTCGGGCCGGTCCAGCCTTTGGGCGAACGCAGCACGATCATCGGCCAGCGTGGCCGCGACGCGTCGTTGCTCTCGCGCGCATGCTGCTGGATCGCGCGGATTTCTCCGATGCACTGTTCGAGCGTCGCCGCCATCTGTTGATGCATGACGGCGGGATCGTCGCCTTCGACGAAATACGGCTTGTGGCCGTAGCCGGTCAGCAAGGCTTCCAGTTCTTCGCGGGGAATGCGCGCGAGAATGGTCGGATTGGCGATCTTGTAGCCGTTCAGATGCAGTACCGGCAACACCGCGCCGTCACGGATCGGATTGAGGAATTTGTTCGAGTGCCACGAGGTGGCAAGCGGCCCGGTTTCCGCTTCGCCGTCGCCGATCATGACGGTGACGATCAGATCGGGGTTGTCGAACGCGGCGCCGTAGCCGTGCGAGAGGCTATAGCCGAGTTCGCCGCCTTCGTGAATCGAGCCGGGCGTCTCGGGCGTGCAATGCGAGCCGATGCCGCCAGGAAACGAGAACTGCCGGAAGAAGCGCTGCATGCCGGCTTCGTCTTCGCTGCGGTCCGGATAGATTTCCGAGTAATGCCCTTCCAGATAGCAATGCGCGAGCGTGGCCGGCGCACCGTGACCGGGACCCGCCACGTAGATGACATTCAGATCGAGCTTCCTGATCAGCCGGTTAAGATGCACCAACAGGAAACTCTGCCCCGGGTCCGAACCCCAATGGCCCAGCAAACGGTTCTTGATGTGTTCGGGCTTCAGCGGTTCGCGCAGCAGCGGATTGTCGCGCAGATAGATCATGCCGGCCGAAAGGTAGTTGCAGGCGCGCCAGTAGCGATCCATGTTGCGCAACGTATCGGCGTCTAGAACTTGCGGCGGTGTAGGACGGGAAGTTGCTTCAGCCACGGCGTCACTCCTTGAAAAGGACGGTCAGGCGGGTTAACGGGCGCGGCGGCGATGGTTCGTGATGCGGCGGGCGCGCAGAAATCAGCGCACCCGGCCATCCTGTCACGCAGATGACATAACGAAAGCGTAGAGGCCAAACCTCATTGCAGCGGGAATTCATGCCGCTGTTCATGCAGCGAGCCCGTGCACGTCACGCAGTGTGACAGGAAGCGCGCGGCATGGTTCGATGCAATCGTCTCCGGCTTGAGCCAACTACATGTCCGCAATATCGCAGGCACTCAGCATCACGCCGCTTACGCCAGACGTAAGCGCATATTAAGGGAATGCGTTTATCCTCGTGATCTTGTACGCACGGCGGCGGAGCGCATCTGCGCATCCCGCTTTGCCGACCCTCCTTACCTGACCACTCGATCATGCCGACACCCAGCCGCTGGAAAGCACCGTTGATCCTCGTTATCACATTCGTGCTGCTGTTCGCGGGTGTCGCTGTTCTGATCGGTGTGTTCGGCTTGCTGGTCAAGCTGTTCGGACACGGCTGAGCGCCGCTGACGCGGGCGTGGCCGGCGCAAGATGTGTATCCTGAGAGAATCTTGCCGGCGCCATCTTATGGACACTCGTGCGCACTCATGCGTTCGCGAGACGTGCGACGCCCGGCTTTACTGCAAGGAGATGCCATTGACGGACCACGCTGATACTTCCCCGCCCGCCGGCCAGCCGATCGACCCGGAATTGCTCGAACTGGCGCAGCAGGTCTTCGACCTCGCGCGGCGCGGCGATGCCGCGATGCTCGCGGCGGTGATCGAAAAAGGCGTACCGCCGAATTTGCGTAACGACAAGGGCGACAGCCTCGTCATGCTGGCCAGTTACCACGGTCACGTCGAAGCCGTGCGCACGCTGCTCGAACGCGGCGCCGATCCGAACCTGCGCAACGACAACGGGCAGACGCCGATAGCAGGCGCGGCTTTCAAGGGCTTCGACACGGTGATCGAAAGCTTGCTCGCGCATGGTGCGGATGTGGAAGGCGCGTCGCCGGACGGACGCACCGCGTTGATGATCGCCGCGATGTTCAATCGCACGGCGATCATGGAATTGCTGATTGCGCACGGCGCTGATCCGAAAGCGCGCGATGCGAATGGCGTAACGGCCATGGACGCAGCCGGCCGTATGGGCGCCGGCGATGCGCAAGCGCGTTTGAAGGAGCTTGGTTCCTGAGACGCAGCGCGTTTGAAGGAACTTGGCTCTTGAACCGCGGTGAGGCTTGAAGAAACTCGGTTCTTGCGCTGGAGCGGCGTTGGCTTGCGGCGCTTGTTACATCCCTGAGAGCGGGAATGATCCACGCAGACTCGCAAGCGCCGCGAAAGACCTAGCCTTTCTCCGCCAACAGCCACTCCACGTCGATATCCACCAGCTCTCCGATTCGCTCGACGGTCACATCCGCCGGCGGATTGCTGGCGATCTCTTTCGGGTCGAACGCATAGTGCCCCTGGCGGGGAAACACCGTCGTCAGTTTCGCGCCCCACGCCCTTTTCATGGCTGCCAGAATCCGCAGCTTGTCGTCGACCATCACATAGTGGCGGGCGGGATAACACTCCATCACCTGATCGAGCATCAACTCTTTGTGGATGTAGATCAGCACCCGCCCTTCGACCTCATCCCATAGCCCGGAGCGTTCGATCTTGCGCGGCTGGAACACTACATCACCGTCGGAGAGGATAACCGTGGGACCGTGTGCGCTCAGATGCCGCAGCACGTTCAGCGCGCCCGGATACAGACGGCTCGCAAACGGATAGTCGATCAGGAACGAGGACATGAGCAGGAGCCGCGTGTCGCGCGGCCGCTCAAGGCGATAGCGCTGCAGCGCGCCCAGGTAGTCGGCGTAACCGAGCTCCGTGCGCAGCGTCTCGAAGATTTCCCAGTATCGCGCGGCGTTCTGCGCGCCGAACTCCCGCATCATGTGCGCGCGCAGATCGGCCAGCACAAGATCGTTGTCCAGCAGAGTGTTATCGCAATCGAACAGAAACACGACGTCGTGCGGCGTAGCAGTAGTGGCTTGCATCGCGGCTCCCTGGAATCAGCCTTTCGGCCCATCGGACGGCGTGGCCGCTTTCTCGACGTGGCCGCCGAAATCATGCCGCATTGCCGAGAGCACCCGGTTTGCAAAATCCGCTTCGCCGCGCGAACTGAAGCGCGCGAACAGCGCGGCGCTCAGCACCGGCGTGGGCACGCCTTCGTCGATGGCGGCCGCCACCGTCCAGCGCCCCTCGCCCGAATCGGATACGCGCCCTGCGTAGTTCTGCAGATCGGCGTCGCTGACCAGCGAGCCGGCGATCAGATCGAGCAGCCATGAACCGATCACGCTGCCGCGCCGCCAGACCTCGGTGACGTCGGCGAGATTCAGATCGTACTGGTACAACTCGGGACGGCGCAGCGGCGACGTTTCGGCGTCGGCCTCGCGCGCGTGCTTGCCGGCGTCCGCGTGGCGCAGAATGTTCAGCCCCTCGGCGTAGGCGGCCATCATGCCGTACTCGATGCCGTTGTGAACCATCTTGACGAAGTGCCCCGCGCCGTGCGGCCCGCAGTGCAGAAAGCCCTGCTCCGCGGTGCTCGCGCCGCTGACGCGGCCCGGTGTAGCCGGCGCGGCGCCCGCGCCCGGCGCGAGGGTCGAGAAAATCGGTTCGAGCCGCTTCACGACCTCCGGTTCGCCGCCGATCATCAGACAGTAGCCGCGCTCGCGGCCCGCCACGCCGCCACTCGTGCCGACGTCCACATAGTGAAGCTGGCGTTTGGCCAACTCAGCGCTGCGGCGAATGTCGTCGTGATAGTAGGAATTACCGCCGTCGATCACGATGTCGCCAGGCTCCAGCAAAGGCACGAGTTTCTCCAGCGTCATATCGACCACCGCCGCCGGCACCATCAGCCATACGGCGCGGGGCTTCTCGAGTTGCGCGATCAGATCTTCCAGCGACGCCGCGCCCGCCACGCCGTCCTGTTTCAGCTTCTCCACCGCCGCCGGCTGCACGTCGTAAGCGATGCATTGCTGACCGCCCTTCGTCAGACGCCGCACCATGTCGGCGCCCATGCGTCCCAAACCAATCATGCCTAGCTGCATATCTCGCTCCGGAAAGTGCCTCGTTGCGCTGCTCGATTTGCTTCGTTGTACTGCGGCAATGTTTGTGATTTCGCTGCGTGTTCCAATGGCGGCGCGAACGATCGCGCGCGACTACGCTTACTTTAGTTGTGTTTTCCTGCGTGCGCCAAATGCGCGGCAGCCGCGCGTTTGTCTCGTGCTGCGAAGCTGCGCCACCGTATGTATCGAAAGACGATACGCTTCTTTGCAGAGGCTTTGCGCGGCGTAAAAGTTCCTGACATGAGTGGCTGCGCGGCATTGGGCTCGCGCAGGCTTCGATTCGGCTGACGGACCTCTTACACTTCGGCCTCGCAGGCGGGGACTCGAACGGGCTTGAGCGTCTATTGCCGCCTTGCCTGAAGTTTGCCGTATTGCGAACGCACAAAACGCTTTACGGCCTGCCACATCACCGGATAGCGATCGCCCGGCACGGCGAAGAGCACGAGCGCGCATAACGCCAGCAAGCCGCAGAACATAAACGTGCCGCGATAGCCGAACGCCTGCACCAGCAAACCGGACAACACGCCCGAGAGAATCGAGCCGACCCGCGCCGCGTTGAAGAAGAGCGCGGTGGCGCGGCCGGGCGCGTGGGGCATCAGATCCTGCACGTACGTCATGCCCAGACACGAGGTCACCGCGACGACGAACGCGTTGAGCATCTGCATTGGAATCAGCACATGGACATTGCCCGCCAGTGCCATGCCGGCGAAATACACCGCGTGCACCGCAGCACACGCGCCGAGCCAGTTCGGCTTGTGCAACGCCGACGACTTCGCGCCGAGCGCGAGCATCATCGGAATCTCCATCAGGGCGCCGAGGCCGAGCATGATCGACACGTCCAGATGCGTGCCGTTCAGACCGTGCACGATATAGAGCGGCAGCACGATCATGGTGGCGTTCGCGGCAAGGCCGAGCAACGTGAGCGCGGCAACCGCGCGGCGGATGTCGTTGGCCGAGGCGACGCCGGGCAGGTCCTCGTGTGCGTCCTCGCCGAGTGCGGTGAGCGGCGGCACGGTAATCGAAGCGGAAGGTTCGGACGCCGTGTCTTCCACCGTGTGATCGCCCAGATGACCCTGCGGCTCCCGCATGCGCCAGACAATGGCCGCGCAGGCACCGAAACTGGCGGCGGCGAACAGAAAGAGCCCGTAGAAGCTGCTGGCGGCGAGCACCAGCGCGCCCACCGACGGCCCGAACACCCACGCCGCCGAGAGAATCGTCCGCAAGGTCGCGCTGGCGAACACGCGCTCCGCCGGATCGGCTACCGGCAAGGCCGCGCGGCTGAAAGAAAAGACCATGGAAATAGCCGAGCCGCCCGCGCCGATAAAGACGATCCCGACCACCAGCAGCAACCGGTAGTCACGCACGACGCATAAACACAGATAACCTAGCGCCGCCGCCACCAGCGCCGCCAGCAGCAAGGGTCGGTGCCGCCCGCTCGCGTCGCTCCAGCGGCCCGCGAAGGTGCTGGCGAGCACCCCGCTCGCCGCGATCAGCGTCATGAAGACGCCGAGCCTGAACGGCGTCATGCCCGCGCGCTCGACGCCGAACAGGGAAAGATAGGGAGCGGTGAACGACATCGCCACACCGAGCATCAGAGTCGCGGCGGCGAGCGGCTTGAAGCCGGGGATGCGTAGCAGGTCGAAAAAACGTGAGGTTTTCAACACGGGGGCGGAGGATCAGGGAAAGCGAGCCTGCCACGCGCTATGCGCGCCGCAAACTTCGTGGCCGGAACGACCGGGGCATTATCGGCTTAGCTTGCGGGCGCGTAAACCCGCGTCACCGCGTCCCAAAATTGCGAAGCACATTCGCCGGTCGCAGGCCGCAGGATGCGGCACCGGTTACAGCACGACGTAGCCGCGCTTTTCCAGCGTCCAGCGGTGCCACTGATTGCCGTAGAAGCCGCAGGCCATGCCGAACAACACCGACAGCGCCAATCCGATCAGGTCGGCGGTTTCGCCCCACAAGCCCGAGCAGAACAGCAGAAGATTGACCGCCAGCATGACGAACGCGGCAAACCACATTTTCTTCGACAACGCCCAGATGAAACCGAGCAGACACGCGCCCCAACTGAAGCCCGTGGCGACCGCGACGGTTTCGTCCTTGCCCGGGTACCGCAGATAAATCCTTTCGCCCATATCCTTTCCTGACCACGATGATTCGCCGCCGCCTCGCGGCCTTGACGATGTTTACCACGTCATGCCGGCAACTGTGCGAGTCCGCGTGAAATTCACGCTGCCGCGTGCTTCGCCGCACGTTGGTCGGTGCGGCGCTGCCTGACGATCGCGGGCATAGCTGCTACTCTTACCAGATTCACGCGCAGGGAGCGCCATCGCAGCGCAACCCCGCCAGCACAGGTTAAACCGCTTCGGAGCACGCATGGCCACGCAGACCGCCTATTCTTCCAAAGCCCCTTCGCGGGCCGAACTCGATGCCCTGCCGGGCACCACCGTCGTCGAATTCGGCACGGACTGGTGCGGCTACTGCCAGGGTGCGCAAGCATCGATTGCCAAGGCGCTCGAAGCGCATGCGGACGTCCGGCACCTGAAGATAGAAGACGGCCCGGGCCGGCCGCTGGGCCGCTCGTTCAAGGTCAAGCTGTGGCCCACGCTGATCCTCATGCGCAATGGCGCCGAAGTCGCGCGCGTGGTGCGACCGGCGAACGCGACGCAGATCGCTGAGGCGTTCACGTCGCTCTAAATATCTCTTTAATGTCTCTTTAATGTCGAGTTACGTCGAACCGCGTCGTGCTGTACGCACAGCCACTGATGCGCCGCCGCATTGGCCCACGCCACGCAGGAACGAATACGCAAGACCCGACCCACAGCTATCATGCGCCAAGCCATCCATCACCTGAGCGTCAAAGCCCGCAGCCGCGGGCTCGTCGAGTTCACCGACGAAGCTCGCCGCTTCGTCGCCGGGCAAGCCATCGAGACCGGCCTGCTGACGCTCTTTTGCCGTCATACGTCCGCTTCGTTACTGATTCAGGAAAACGCCGACCCTTCGGTGCAGCGCGATCTGGAGCGCTACTTCGCGAGCCTCGCGCCCGAAGACGCCGAGCGTTACGAACACGACGCCGAAGGCCCCGACGACATGCCGGCGCATTTGCGCACAGCGCTCACGCAAGTGCAATTGTCGGTACCGGTCGAACATGGGCAGATGGTGCTCGGCACCTGGCAAGGCTTGTATCTGTTCGAACATCGCCGTCATACGCAGCATCGGGACATCGTGCTGCATCTGCTCGGTGAATGACGGCGCGAGTCGCGGCCGTGTATGTTTCAAGATGCGTTGTTGACAGAGATTCGTTGCAACATTTCATCCGCGAACCGGATTAAAGGGAGCACACCTCATGGACACCCGTAGCGAATTGCAAGCCACCATCAAGGCAATGGTTCAACCCGGCAAAGGCCTTCTCGCCGCCGACGAAAGCGGCCCGACCATCGCCAAACGCTTCAAGACGATCGGCCTCGAATCGAGCGAGGAAAATCGCCGCGCCTATCGCAACCTGTTGCTCACCACGCCCGGACTCGGCGAATTCGTGAGCGGCGTGATTCTCTACGAAGAAACGCTGGGCCAGAAAGCGGACGACGGCACGCCGTTCCCGCAACTCGCCGCGAAAAACGGCATCGTGCCCGGCATCAAGGTGGATCTCGGCAAGATTCCGCTCGCGCTCGCCCCGGGCGACGAAATCACCGAAGGGCTTGACGGACTCGCCCGCCGTTTCGCCGACTACAAACGCCAAGGCGCGCGTTTCGCCAAGTGGCGCGCGGTCTACAACATCACGGCGAGCCTGCCGAGCCGCCTGGCCATCGAGGCGAATGCGGATTCGCTGGCACGCTACGCGGCGATCTCGCAGGAAGCGGGCATCGTGCCGATCGTCGAGCCCGAAGTGCTGATGGACGGCGAGCACACCATCGAGCGCAGCGCCGAGGTCACGGAGGCCGTGCTGCACGAGGTATTCCATGCGTTGCACCGGCATCGCGTGGTCCTCGAACATATTCTGCTCAAGCCGAGCATGGTGATCGCCGGCTCGGAACACGCGCAACAGTCGTCGAGCGCCGATATTGCCGCTCATACCGTGCGGGTGCTCAAGCGCACCGTGCCGTCGGCGGTGCCGGGTATCGTATTTCTGTCCGGCGGCCAGTCGCCGGAAGAAGCGACCGCGAATCTCGACGCCATGAATCGTCTCGGCGCGCTGCCGTGGAATTTGAGCTTTTCCTATGGCCGCGCGTTGCAGGAACCGCCGCTGCAAGCCTGGAGGGGCGAGGCGAGCCACGTCGAGCAGGCACAGCAGGCGCTGCTCAAACGCGCGCGCCTGAACAGCGCTGCCGCGCTGGGCAAGTACGAGGCCGCGCAGGAAAAGAGCTAGCGTGAACGCCGCACGGTCCGTTGCGCGCCGAGATCGGTCGAGAGCAGCGGACCGCGCCAGCGCGTCAAAGCGGCGCCCCGCCGAATGCCTGGCGCTGCGCGAGCGACACGAAGGCCTGCGCGTCGCGCGCCGCCTGCACCACGGCCGCCATGCCGAAGAACTCGTGAGTCGCGCCACGGTAATTGCGATGCTCGACGGGCACGCCCGCGCCGTGCAGCTTCTGCACGAGTTTCTCACCGTCCGAGCGCAGCGGATCGATGCCCGCCGTGACAACGACAGCCGGCGGCAAGCGTGACAGATCGGCGCTCACCACGTCGATCAACGGACTCGTGAGATCGCTCTCGCTATTGATCACGTTATGCAGGAACCACAGCATCATCGGCTTGTTCAAGGGCCGGGCGTTGCGATTCTCTTCATAAGAGATCGACACGATGTTGTTGCTCGCCACCGGATAGATCAACGCCTGGTGCATCGGCATGCGCGTGCCCGTGTCGCGTGCGCGAATCGAAACATTGATCGCGAGATTGGCGCCGGCGCTCTCACCCATTACCGCGATCTTGCCGGGGTCCCCGCCGAGGCTCGCCGCATTGTCCACGAGCCAGCGCCACGCCGCAAACGCGTCTTCGTGGGCGGCCGGCAGCCTGTGCTCGGGCGCCTGCCGGTAGTGCGCGGAAACCACGATCGCCCGGCTTTGCGCGGCCATGGAACGCGGCGTGGCGTCGTAGGTATCGAGATCGGCGATCACCCAGCCGCCGCCATGAAAATACAGAATCAGCGGGAAAGGCCCCTCGCCTTGCGGTGTGTACACGCGCGCGAGATTGCTGCCCGCTGCGCCGGGAATCATGATGTCCTCGGTGCGCACGGCCTCCAGCTCCAGCGCGGGACGCGCGCTGAACGCAGGGTCGTTCAGCAGCTTTGTCACGGCATCGGCGGGCGTGGGTTGCTGGCGCGCTTCGGCTACGGTGCAATCCTCGATTGGCTTGGGGTTCAAACTCCTGAGCGCGTCGAGCACGGCTTTCATGTCGGGATCGGCATGACCCGTGGGATCCATGCCGACCATGCCTTTAATGGTGTCACCGAGTGTCATGGCGATGCTCCTGATGGAAGATTTCACGGATCCATCGAAGCTGTGAACACCGCGCTCGACCCCCGTGCATGCCGTGAGATTCGAGCAAGCGCTATACCTGTCGCATATTCACGCATGGCGGCGCGAAACGGCTAAAGAATTGCGCCGCATAGCGCTCCGGTTTGAAGCGTACGCAGGTGAGGCGGTCGTCGTGTGGTGCATGGCCGAGCCAGCCCGACCAGCCGAGTTGCTGCGGGCCGCCTAAAATGGCCAGCGGCGCGCTCTGCGGTTCGAGACGCAACTCGAGCTCCCACTCGAACTCGAAGCCGACAAACGTCCTGACCCATTCGACGAGCTTCGGCAAATCAGCGCCTCGCGGCGTGAAGCGCAGGTACGCGGCGATATCGAGCGGACCGACGACAATGCGAAAGGTGTGCTGACAGTCGGGCACCTGTTCGCCCAGCAACGCGCCCACCGTCATGGTCGAAGCGGCGCCCGGCTTGCCCAGATAGCTGTGCTCTTCTGCATCGACATCGATCCAGCTGAACACGGATTCCTCGATCTCGACCGGAACGCCGAAGTAGCGCTCTAGCGTCATGCGCAGCCCGTCGGGATTGCGCGCCTCCCGCACGAGGTGCGCCGAAGCCGCGAGCCGTGCATGCGCGGGCAACGCGCCGTGACCGATCTCGCGGATGTCCTGGCCCGTCAGGCTCGCCACATAGAACGAAAAGCGCTCATTGTCAGCGCGATCGAGTCCCGCGGCAGCTTGCGCGGATGCCCAGGCCCGATAAAGCAGCGTCAGATAGCGATGATGGAAGATATCGAGAAAATTGACGAGCGTGGCGTCGTTGCGGCTCTGTTCGCGGTCACGCGCGATTTCGGTCACGTGAATCGGCAACGGTCCGTTCGGCCCGAGCATACCGAGTCCGAACAGGCGCACCTTCAACCGTCCGTCGGCTTCGTCTACGCTCGCGATCTCGCGCGGCGCGAAACACAGGCTGGGTTGCTGCCCGAGACGAAACGGCTCAGCCTGCGGGCGTGACGCCGTTCCGACCGGATCGATCCGCTTGTCGGCGCCAATGCGACGCAGCAGCGCGAGAAATCCGAAGCGCCACGGTTCGGCCTGCAAATGCCCGATCAGCGCCGGCGAGAGTAACGTGCGATGCGTGATCGCCCCGAAAGAAACGCGCTCCATCAGAGCACTCCGCGCGTGTCCATACGCACCGGCCAGCGCGCGACGCGACCGCGCTGCATCGAATGCAGTTCAGTCTGCGTGAACGAATTGATGGACGCGCGGCGCGCGAGATAGTGTTCGAGAATCAGCCCGAACAGATACGGGCTGGTCCCCGAAAAACCGGTTTCGTCGACCGTCAGTTCGCACGCCACGCCGCGACCGAATACCAGCATGCCATTGCCAGTCAGCTTGCGTGTGACAGCACGCGTTTTTACGCCGACGAGACTCTCCACCTGGCGGCGCTGGTCCGTCGTCTCATCCGTCACGAATAGCCGCAACAGATCGCGCAAACCCTGGGCGCAGGCGCGGTGATCGAGATCGTCGAGCGGCAAATAATTGAAGTTGAGCTGGCGAATCAATCGCCATGCCAGTTCGCGCTCGGCATAAGGCGCTTTGGGCGCCGTGGGCCGGCGAATCAGGCCAATGCTGTCTACCGGCCCGCTGTCATCCAGTTCCAGATCATTCACGCCGTCACGTGGGACGAGGCTCGCCAAATCCCGGTTGGTGGCGAGCGCGGCCACCGAGAGGTAGCGAATCTCTTCGCGATACGGCGCCTCGTGCTGATCCACGAGCGACACGTACACCTCCGTGCCGATGTACTGCGTGCGGCTACCATAGCGACGCGCCGAATCGGAAATCAAACGGCGTTCGCGGCGCGTTGAAAAGTAGCGCCCGTAATTATCTTCGTCGTTATTGAGTGACTGATATAGCGGGCGGAACTCGAACTCGGCGGATTCCGTCGTTGCCTGCGCTGTGAGGGATTGGATGGAGAACACTTCGTAGTCCAATGGAGCAGCGCGAGCCGGAATCACCCTGAACTCGGTTTGCGCGCTATTCAACGCGATATTGTCCATGCGCATTGGAAACAGATTGATCACCGGTGTGCAGAAGAGCGCGAAACGTGACGCATCGACCAGATTCGAGAGCCGCTGGGGCGCTCGGTCGAGTAGCACGACAATCTCGACTTCGTCGCCCTTTGTTCTGCGAAAACCCGCCTCGAGTCCAGTCAGCGTGAAAAAGTAGAAGCGGGCCGGACACGCGAAATACTCCTGCAACAGGTTGTGGCCGTGAAATTTCGACCAGGAAAGCGGCAACAGCCCCTGATCGGGATCAAGGCCTTCATGCACCACGGCGTCGCCCGAGACCACTGAAAGCAGCCCACCCGCCACGCCGAATTCGCGAGGCGCGCCCGTAATCGACGCTACGCTCGCCGTGTGCAGCAATTCGAAGAGATGCGATGCAATCTGCTCGTCGCCCGTCAGATAAACGGGCAGCCTGTCCAGGTGCCGCAGACAGGCAATGTCCATTCCGTTGAGCGTGCGCAATCGCAGTCGCAGCGCTCCGCGCACGTCGGTATTGGCCGGCAGATAACGTTCGAGCGCGGGCATGTCCGGCGGAACGCCGGTCAAGCGCGCCTCGACGATTTCGAGCGGATAGAGCATGACGTCCTGACTACTCTGGAAGCGGCAAACCGTATTTTCGCCGGGAGGCATACGCGATCTGAGTGTCGAACCGCGCGGCACCCGAAAACCTTCGGCCGCGTTGACGTACTTGCGCCCCGGAAAGAAACGCGCAACGGCCATGGAAGGCGTGGGCGCGACGTAGTTGGGATACAGCACATCGAGCAGATGCCCGGTGAAACGCGGAAATTCCGCGTCGAGCTTGATCTGCATGCGCGCGGCCATCAAGCAGAACGACTCGATCAGACGTTCGACGTACGGGTCGGCCATATCGCCCGCTTTCATGCCGAGGCGTTGGGCGATCCGGGGATGAGCCTGCGCGAACGCGGGAGCAAGCTCGCGCATGTCAATCAGCTCCTGATTGTAGTAATCCAGCAGTCGAGGATCCATCGGCGATTTGGTGTTGTTCTTGTGGCGGACTCGCTGACACGGCACGTGCGTCGCGCGAAACGTCTGTCCGCATGTGAATCCCGATGTACGTCCAATCAGCGACTGCCGCATTTTTACCCGGCACTGGAAAGCGTTCAATCAGCGTCACGGGGAAATAATCGCCAACTACTCAGGGGGGCGTGTCGGCGGGGCACATCCACATAACTGAAATCGTTATGGAAGGTTAACTTTCATGAGGATTACCGAGTGAACTGTGAGCGGGTTGTCCCCTACGTACCGAGGAAGAAAGCGTAAAGCCTGACTCAGCGTTGTTCGCCGCGTCAGGCCTTTTCGTCACTGCCCCTTTGTATCGCTGCTGGCATCCGCACCCGGCATATTGGTAGAGTCGGTTGCAGGCTTGCTCGCCTTCGAGGACTTCGTGTGATGCTTTTTGGTCGACTTGGAATGCGCCGTCGCGCCCGATGCCTGCATGTCTCCACCTTCGCGGGTCGCGCCGGCCGTGGTGCCGGCATTCGGATCGTTGCCAGCCGGGCCACCACCGCCGCCACCCGCGCCCTGCGCCATGGCGAGCGAAGAAGCGGCGAGCAAGGTCGAGATGAGCAACACGCTGCGGGTTTTGTTTCCGATGTTCATGACATTCTCCGGTTCGAAAGAGAAGCGGGTTGCGCCGGCTCCAGCCCGACACGCATACCTCGTCCTCTTTTCAGCAAGGGCTGTGCCGCGAGTCATGAAATGCTTCCAACACGCAACGCCACGCGTTACGGCCTGCGAGCTTACGGTTCGCAAACTACGAGCGCGTGCAATTCGTCGATATTGAATGGCTTGGCGAGAATCGCCACGCCTAGCCGCCGCGCGCGTTCGAGTTCGTCGGCGTAGCCGGTCATCAAGGCGATCTTCTGCGACGGCCACGCGCTGCGCACTTTCTCCGCGAGGTCGATGCCGTTGAGCTTGCCCGGCATCTGGATATCGGAGAGCACGAGCTCGAAGCGCGCGCCGCCCGTGAGCAGGTCGAGCGCCTGATCGGCGGTCGGTTCATGGCGTACCTCGCAGCCGAAGGTTTCCAGCACCGCCGCCACACCCGCCGCGACGTCCTCGTTGTCCTCCACCAGAAGCACCACGCCGCTCGGCGCGGGCACCGCCGCCTGCGCCGTTTCGATTTGCGTCGCCGTCGCCTTCTGACGTTCGCGATATCGCGGCAGATATAACCTGACCGTCGTGCCGCTGCCCGGCACGCTTTCGATCTTTGCCGTGCCGCCGGCCTGTTCGCACATGGAAAGCACCTGCGCGAGCCCGAGACCGGTGCCCGAGCCGCGCAGCTTGGTGGTAAAGAGCGGTTCGAACGCGCGCCGCGCGACGGCTTCGGGCATGCCTTCGCCGTCGTCGGAACAGGCAATCAGCACATACTCGCCGTCGGGCAGCAAGGTGTCGCTGCCGACCAGCCGGTTGTTCTGACAACGAATCACGAAGCGTCCGCCGCGCGGCATCGCGTCGCGCGCGTTGACGGCCAGGTTCATGATCGCGTATTCGAGGTCGGTCGGATCGGCCAGCACCTGCCAGACGCTGTCGACCATGTTCAGCGCCAGTTCCACATTGTCGCCGAGCGCCGCGTCGATCAGCGGCGCGGCTGCGGGCAACCATGTGGCGAGATCGAGCGGCTCCTGTTTGAGCGGCTGCTTGCGCGCCACACTCAGAAGGCGGCGTGTGAGCGATTCGGCCGTGGCGGTGGCGCGCTCCACCGCGAGCACTTCTTTCTCCACCTGGTTGAAGCGTTTGAGCCGTGCGAGTTCCGTGTTGGCGGAGACCACCATCAGCAGATTGTTGAAATCGTGCGCGACATTCGCCACGAGATTGCCGAGCGCGCCCATGCGTTGCAGTTGCCGGCTCGAAGCCTCGGCTGAAAGACGCATCGCCACTTCGCCCTGCCAGCGTTCCCACGCGCGGCGCTCGCCTTCCAGTTGACGCAGCGAGTAAAGCACCAGCAGCCAGATGGCGAGACAGGGCACGGCCGTCAGCGCAGCGATCAGAATGAAATGCTGCCGCCATGCCGCACCGATCGACGAGGTCGCGTACGCGCTCATCACATAGAGCGGATAGTCGCCCACGCGGCGGAATGCCAACAGGCGCTCGACGCCGTCCACGGTCGAGTTCAAACGGACGTGGCCGAACAATTGTTTGTCACGCAACGCCTGCGTGAATTTGCTTTGCGGAGTGGGCTTCGCGCCCGCCGGCCAGGGCGGATAGCGGACCAGTAGATTGCCGTCCTGGCGATACAGGCCCATCGCCAGCGACGAATCGCCATTCGTCAGTTCACGATAGAAGCGCGAAAAGTACTCGTTGCGCAGCGCGACCGACACTACGCCGAGGAAGCGGCCATCGGCGTCCGAGCGCCCTGTCGCGGTGGTGAACACGTTGGTTTGCGACAGTGGCCCGAACATCGGCAACGAAAAATACTGCTGCGGACGCATCGCCTTGGCGGACAGGAAGTCTTCACGCTGTCCGATCGAGATGGCGGGGGCGGGAAATACGCGGCTCGACACGAGCAGATCGCCTTTCGCGCCGAGCAGGTAAATGGACGACACTTGCGGAAAGTCGCCGCCGATTTCACGCAGACGATCATGCAGCATGGCTTCGCGTGCGCGAATCTGCGTTTCGTCCTCGTTGCCGAGCAACTCGACAATGCGTGAGGACATCTGCTGATTGAGGTCAAGCACCTTCACCGCCTGTTCCTCGGCAACGCGCGCGAGCCGCTCGATCATGTCGTCGGAATCGGCAATCCGGCGCTGGTAGTCGAAGTAGCCGTAGCCCGCGAGGCAGATCAGAGGAAACACAATCGAGACCGCGAGCACGATCAGAAGCATGCGCCGCGTCGCCGCGAAATTGCGCGAGGGCATCGGGACATCGACTGCGACACGTTCCGCACGCTGCACGGTCAAGCTCTCCGTGAAAGGACAAGATGGGTGAAGGAAAGTACGCCACGCGATGTGCCGCGCACGGTCGTACGCTCGGTCGTGCGCTATTTCCCTTCCCCGGAATTTACCGCACTTCAGGCGTTCTCCATAGCGCGGCAGCCGTGGAACAGGCGCTTGAACAGATGCAAACAGTTGGGCACGTGGATTGCTGCACCACGGGAATTCAGCAGGATGAAAGGCGCGCTGCGATAAGCGCATCGTTGCGCATTGCGCGCCGCCTGCGCCGTCACGTTTCATCGTCCGTGAGGAGCCCGCCATGCCCACGATTGCCCGACGCGTCGCCCAGCTATCGCAATTGCGATCGGACCGCGCCGAACGCTTCGTCGTGGATGGCGAAGCGATCCTGCTGGTGCGCGACGGCGATACCGTGCACGCCTATTCCGCCGATTGCCCGCACGCCGGCGCACCGCTGGAAGAAGGCGCGCTGTGCCACGGCCGGATTATCTGCCCGTGGCACAAGGCAACGTTCGACGTCGCCACGGGCAACGTGCTCGAACCGCCCGCTCTGGTCGCGCTCGACCACTATCCCGTGGTCGTCGCCGGCGACGATGTAATGGTGACGCCGGAAAAATTACCGCAACCCGTGCGCAACGCAAGTGACCTAAAACCGCACTACGTTGTAATCGGCGCGGGCGCGGCAGGTGCCGCGGCTTGCGCAGCCCTGCGCGAATGCGGCTTTAGAGGCCATCTGACGCTGATCGGAGCAGAGCCGCATGCGCCCTACGACCGCACGGCGTTGAGCAAATTCGTGCCGTCCGGTGAAATGCCGGCCGCCGACGTGCCGCCGCTTCTACCGCAAGACTGGTTCGAGCGGCATGACGTGGAGCGGATCGTTGGCAACGTCGCACGGCTCGATGTGCCCGGCCGCACGATTCATTTCGAAACCGGCGGCGAGCTGACTTACGACACCGCCTTGCTCGCCACCGGCAGCGTACCGAAGTTACCCGCGATTCCGGGCGTCGAACTCGGCGGCGTGCACGTGCTGCGCAGTCTCGACGACGCCGCCGCACTCGTCGATGCAATCGGCGACGATGCCGGGCAAACTCAGGTGGCGATTCTCGGCAGCAGTTTCATCGGACTCGAAACGGCTTCCGCGCTGCGCAAACGCGGTGCGCCGGTCACCGTTATCTCGCCGGAGAAAGTGCCGTTCGCGAAGCAGTTTGGCGAGCGCGCCGGCGTCATGTTCCGCGAGCTTCACGAGAGACATGGCGTGGTGTTCCGTCTTGAGGCGAAGGTCGCCTCGCTCGAAGGCGAGGAAGGCGACGTCCACGAGGTCATGCTCGAGAATGGCGACGCCATCTCGGCCGATCTCGTCTTGTTGGGCACGGGCGTCGCGCCGGCCACCGGTTTTGTCGAAGGACTGCCGCTGCAGAAAGACGGCGGCGTGATCGTCAACGCCGGCATGCAAGCCGCGCCCGGCCTGTATGCGGCGGGGGATATCGCGGCGTTTCCGTTGCATGAGGACGAGGAACCGTTGCGCATCGAACACTGGCGCGTGGCACAGCAACATGCGCGCATTGCCGCGCAAAACATGTGCGGAGCACGCCATCGCTACGCCGGCGTGCCGTATTTCTGGACCTATCACTTCGGCAAACGCTTCGAATATCTCGGCCATGCGAACGAGTGGGACGAGATCGTGATTGACGGCGACCTGGATCAGCAGCAATTCGTCGCGCTGTACGTGAAGGACGCCAGGGTGATCGCGGCGCTGGCCTGCGAACGCGAAGCGCAGACCGCTCGCCTGATCGATGCCATGGCGCGAGGCGTGTCGCGCGCGGATGCGCTGGCGATGATCAGCGACGCATCGTGCGTCGCGCAATGAACAATTCAACACTAACGACCCGCGCAGAACGATAGCGCGACGTAAGGCAACACCCGGATCGGCCCGCGTGGCTGGCCACGCCGACTCGATGATGACTCAATGACCTGAAGGAGAAGCACCATGACAGAACAGAAGGAAAAGCACCCGCACTCGAACAAGAGCGAAAAGCAGATCGACCGCGAGGTCGAAGACAGCTTCCCCGCGAGCGACCCGCCCTCCACGGGCGGCACCACGAAGATCGTCCCGGACAAGGAGGCTACTTCGAAAGAGAAGTCGGCAGCGAAGAAACCCGCTAGCCATTAAACGTTGTTGGTCGGATACGAATTGCCCGGACGCACTGCGGACGGGCGATTTTTTTCGCCCTACACAACTGCAATCCTAGCGGACGATGGGGACGGTTATCGCAACGCAATGCTGCGCTGACCAATCGCCCCCGTACTAACCGTTGACCACCACAGGCAATGTTTCTTCGACATGGGACCGGTCCATCTCGACGCGCTTGCAAGCCGCCAGAACTTCCTGCAGTGAAGTGGCGTAACACTCCGCTCCCATCGCGGTTTGCAGATCCGCGCTCCATTTCTCCGTATCCTGCGGCGCCCACAGTCCGACCACAATCGACACGTTCGGCAGACGCGCACGAATGCGCCTGACCAGATAGCGCAAATGTGACGGAATACCGTCGATCTGCAGATAGAGAATGCAGACAATGCCGACATCGTCCGCATCGAGACTATCGATCGATGCTCGCGACGCGGCCTCGTGCGGCAGCGCCCGTGACGTGAACCCGTGCTTGGCGAGCAACTGCAACAGGATCGTCGTCGCCAACGGGTCGAGCGGGCCGCGTCCGGGAATGCACAGCACACGATTGCTGGCGGCTAGCGGCGGCTGGTTCGGCGTGCCGGTGTCTACATGCGCGGAAGAAGCGATACGCTTGCTTGCAGCTTCAGCTTGTGCAGCGTCCGAATCCGAAGGCGCGATCGGCCCCGCCGCGCTCCAGTTTTCTTCCGCGACCGGCATTGTCGCCGGCTCGCGATCCTCATAGCCGTCGAGGCCATCCACGAGATCGTTCGTGGTCGCCTCGATTCGCGCGAGCTGCGCGGCCGTCACGCTGCCGCGCACCACGTCGTTCGCCGCGAGTTGCAAGCCTTTGATCGCGACCTCGTCGTAGTACGCCGACAATGAACGTTCGCGCAACAAGGCCTCGGCCTGCTCGATCGCTTCGTCGGGATCACCCGCGAGCGCTCGCTGGTAGAAGTTTTCGATGGGCGTCAGCGCGGGCTGGTCGCCGAGCAACACGTCGAGAAACTCCAGCCTGCGCACATGCCGGCCGAGCACGAGCAGACACAGCGTCAACGGTGTCGACAAAATCAGCCCTATCGGCCCCCAGATCCAGCTCCAGAAAATCGCGGCGACCACCACCGAAAACGGCGAAAGCCCCGTGCTGCGTCCGTACAGCAGCGGTTCGACGACCTGCCCCACCAGCAATTCCACAGTGACGAACAGGGCCAGCGACCAGATCGCCATCGCCCAACCCGGACTGACGGCGGCGGCGAGCGCGGTGGCGAGCGTCGCTGAAATCCAGATGCCGACATAGGGCACGAGCCGCAGCAAGGCCGCGAGAATGCCCCACAGAATCGGACTCGGTACGCCGATCAGAAACAGCCCCGCGCCGATGACGACGCCGACTCCGGCATTCAGCCCGAGTTGCGAAACGAAATAACGGCTCAGCCGCCGCGCGGCTTCGTCCATTACCGTGGTGGTGCGGTGCAGATCGCGCGAGCCAAACAGGCGAATCGCACGGTCGCGCAGGTCATCGCGTTGCAGGAGGATCACCACCATCACGACGAACACGATAAACGCCGTTTCGAGCGGGCTGATGGCCGGCGACAGCACGCGCCGCGCGAGTTCGAACGGTGTCGGCACCGGTTCGCGCACCTCGACCGGGACGGCGGCGGGAACATTGGCAGTCGATTGCGCAGCGCCGGTGGAGGCGGCATTGCGCTGCGGCGCCGGTTGCGGCGGTTCGATCGTCGCCCGCTGCAGGGCCTGACCGGCCGCGCTGGCGAAACGGTTCAGTTTGCCGATGGTCAGATTGTGCGCGGTTTCCATCTTGTGCTCGACGGTCGCCTGATAGCGCGGCATGCCGGCTGCAAGATCGGTGAGTTGGGTGGCGATCACCGCGCCGAGCAAACCGATCAGCGACACCGAAATCACCACTGCGGCGAATACGGACGCCACATGGCCGAGCCGCAATCGCGTCAGCGCGTCTGCCAACGGGGCGACGAGGAAGCTGAGCAGGATCGCGAGCGTGATTGGAATCAGCACCGCGCTCGCAAAGTACAGGCACGCGACCACCGTCACGCCCACGGCAAGCGCAATCAGGCTGTCAAGGCCGAAGGCAGCGGGTGGCGCCTGAATGCGGGCGGCAGGCCTCACGCCACGCGGGTCGGGAATGTCCTTCATTGGCGAATGCTCTGTTCGGCTCCGTTACGTTCCCGTTCTCGTCAGGCGTGGCAGCTCATCCAGGTTGCGCACGCCGACGGCATCGCGGCAGCGGGCCGCGCGGGCGTCGACGATGCAATTCGTAGCTGCACTTCACTTTGCGGCCAACCGTCTGGCCACCTTTTCTTCAATGCCGCGCTCGCTCGATATCTGCCTGACAGCGCATCTAATTCGCAGGCTTCTCACCCACGGGACCACTTTCCGTCGGCGGCGCCTCTTTTTCTATTTCAGCGCGTGCCTGCTCCCAATACTCGTCAGGCGTGCCCTTCTGATCACCTGACTGTTCCCACAGGTAGTAAGCGCGCGTGCGAATCTGTTCCTCTTGAGAGGTTTGTTCCTGTTCCATTTGATCACCCTCAGTTAGAGCTGACGAAGGCCGGTATCGGCTGACTTGCGCGCCCGCCGCTGAAGGCAGCGGGCGCGCAGTCATCGGGAAACCAGCAAGCGCTATACCCGCCGGCGCCAGCCCGTTGGAGGCCTTCGTAACGGTTCGTCAATCCTGTGCAGGGGGTTCGGTCTCGTCGGTGGTGAGTTGCTCTTCCAGGCGATCGAATACACGCTGTGTGGCGCGGCTCGGCGCTTCGAGCGCAAGCAGCAGCAGCGAGCGGCCGGTCACCTGATACGCGTCGCCGGCGGCGAAATGAGGCAATTCCGCGCGCACCGGCATGTTGGTGTCGAGCAGGCAAGTCCACCGATCGCCCTCGGGAATGTCCGGCAGCGTGAAATTGACGACATCGTGATGCGCGTTCAGCACCAGTAGCAAAGTCGCGTCCGACGCCGGCCGGCGAATCCCGCTCGCCTGCGCGCGGCCGTCGATTACAAGGCCAAAACAGCGCATGGACGGATCGTCCCACTGCTCCTGCGAAAGATCGGTGCCGTCGGGCGAAAGCCAGCGCGCGTCCGTGACCTCCAGCGCCTCGTTGTATTCACCGGTGAGAAAGCGGCCGCGCCGCAAAACCGGCAGACGGTGCCGCAGCGTGGTCAGATTCTTGACGAACTCGGTCAGCGCACGGCCGTCGTCGTCGATCGCTTCCCAATCAACCCAGCTGATCTCGTTGTCCTGACAGTAGGCGTTATTGTTGCCCTTCTGCGTGCGGCCGAATTCATCGCCGGCAAGAATCATCGGCGTGCCTTGCGAGAGCAGCAGCGTGGCCAGCAGATTGCGTTTCTGGCGCTCGCGTTGTTGACGAATCTCCGGGTCGTCGGTCGGACCTTCCACGCCCATGTTCCAGGACTTGTTATCCGAGTGGCCGTCCTTATTGTCCTCGCCGTTGGCCTCATTGTGTTTGTCGTTGTATGAGACGAGATCGTTGAGCGTGAAGCCGTCGTGCGCGGCAATGAAGTTTACGCTCGCCCACGGGCGGCGGCCGCGATGGTTGAACTTGTCGCCGGAACCAGTGAGACGCGTAGCGAGATCGGGGACCTTCCCCTCGTCGCCTTTCCAGTATTCACGCACGGTGTCACGAAAGCGGTCGTTCCACTCGGCCCAGCCGGGCGGAAAGCCGCCGACCTGATAGCCGCCAGGGCCGCAGTCCCACGGCTCGGCAATCAGCCGTACGCTCGAGAGCACCGGGTCCTGCCGGCAACTGTCGAGGAAACCGCCGCCCTCGTCGAAGCCGTGCAGTTCACGGCCGAGAATCGTGGCGAGGTCGAAACGGAAACCGTCCACCTTCATTTCCGTCACCCAGTAGCGCAGGCTGTCGGTCACCATTTGCAGCACGCGCGGATGCGACAGGTTCAGCGTGTTGCCGGTGCCGGTGTCGTTGATGTAATAGCGCGGCTCATCAGGCATCAACCGATAGTACGACGCGTTGTCGATTCCCTTGAAAGAGATCGTCGGCCCACGCTCGTTGCCTTCGGCCGTGTGGTTGTACACCACGTCGAGAATGACTTCGAGATTGTTGTTGTGAAAGCGGTCCACCATTTCCTTGAACTCGCCCACCGAATCGATCGACGACGCGAAGAAACGCGGATCGGCCGCGAAGAAGCCGATGGTGTTGTAGCCCCAGTAGTTGGTCAGGCCCTTGTCGAGCAGATAACTGTCGTTGACAAAAGTCTGCACCGGCATCAATTCGACCGATGTCACGCCGAGACTCCGGATGTAGTCCAGCACGACCTGTTGCCCAAGTCCGGCGAACGTACCGCGCAGATTTTCGGGTACCTCGGGATGCCGTTTGGTAAATCCGCGCACATGGGCTTCGTAAAAAATCACGCGTTCCCACGGCAACGCATTGCGCTCGGGATGACTCCACGAGAAATTGGCGTCGACCACCTTGCACTTCGGCACGAAGGGCGCGCTGTCGCGCTCATCGAAAGAGAGATCGCCTTCTTCGGAATCCAGCGTATAGCCGAAGATTTCCGGCGCCCACTTCAACTCGCCAATGTGTGCTTTCGCATACGGATCAAGCAGAAGTTTGTTCGGATTGAAACGATGTCCCTTCTCGGGTTCATAAGGACCATGCACGCGATAGCCGTAGACGGCGCCCGGTTTGAGATTCGGCACGAAGACATGCCAGACCTCGTCGGTGTATTCCGGCAATTCGATGCGTTCGATTTCGTTTTCGCCGGTTTCATCGAACAGGCAAAGTTCAACCTTGGTGGCGTGCGCCGAGAACAGCGCAAAGTTGACGCCGCTTCCGTTCCATGTCGCGCCGAGCGGAAAAGGCGTGCCTTCCGCGATACGCGTCGAGTAGTTGGCTTGGGATGACATAGGGGTTCCTGTGGAAGCAAGAGGCGCTGACGCGCATGTTTTAAGCAGTGAACAGCAAGCCCGCTGAGATAGCAAATTACGGACCTGACACGATCGCAACGGCAACGAGCCTGTGCGGCACAAATTTTGCAGCTATCAGGGCAGGCTCGCACAATCGAAGCCGACATGGCGCTCACCGCAAAGCGCCAGACCATATCAGGGAGAAGTTCGTCATGAAGAAAACTCTACTCAAACCGCTCGCCGCCACAGCATTGCTGCTCGCCACATTCGCGTCATATGGCAACGCTTACGCTCAAGGCGCGCCGCAAGCGATCACGGAAAAGCGCACGGATGTGGTCCAGCTCGCCAGCGGCTATCGTGCCTCCAAGCTAAGCGGCGCCGATGTCTATAACAAGAACAAAGACACGATCGGCACATTGGACGACCTGATCGTGTCGCCGAGCGGAGATCGCGGCACATACGCAATCCTGTCGGTAGGCGGCTTTCTGGGCATGGGCAAACATCTCGTCGCCGTTCCGTTCAACGATTTGCAGATCAACAACCGTCGTGTAGTGCTGCCGGAAGCCACGAAAAAGTCGCTTGAAACGCTGCCTGAATTCAAGTACGCGCCGGATTGAGTCTTCAGGCATTTGCTGCAACGTCGAGGCTATTGACGAGTCGGCGCGCCCGGCGGGGGACGGTGAAAATGCCGCCCTCCACCGGGCCCACGCGAGGGCGCGAGCCGTCTGGCGAAGACTTCTGCGCCTCGCGCGCGTCAGCCTCCTAACAGCTTATCCAGCGTAATCGGCAGCGCCCTCACCCGCTTGCCGGTTGCGTGCCAGACTGCATTGCTCACCGCGGCGGCCACACCCACGACGCCGATTTCTCCCACGCCTTTCGCCCCCAACGGATTGACGATATCGTCGTGTTCCTCAACGAACAACACGTCAATGTCGTGGATGTCGGCATTGACCGGCACATGGTATTCGGAGAAGTTGTGATTCATTTGCCGCCCGAGTGTATGGTCGAACTGACCATGCTCGTGCAGCGCCATGCTGATGCCCCACACCACGCCACCGGCAATCTGGTTGGCCGCCGTCTTCGGATTCATGATTCGCCCCGCGGCAATCGCGCTGACCACGCGCGACACTCGCACCGTGCCGAGCGTTTCGTCCACGCGCACTTCGGCGAATACGGCGGAATGCGTGCCCATCGAATACGCCTGTTGCTTTTCATGCGGTTGCACGTTGGCCTGCTCGTCGAGTTCGTCGATGCCCGCGCGACTGAAGAGCGCGTCGATAGTGATCGCATCGTCTGCACCGGTGCCGCAAACGAGACGCTCACCCACGCGGCGGATGTCTTCGCGTGCAACGCTCGAGAAACGTGCGCCGCCATGTTGCCGCGCGAGTTCGACGAGGCGGTTGTGCAGGCGCTTGCAGGCGACATCCACCGCGCTGCCCACTGACGATACCGTCCACGAGCCGCCTTCAATCGGCGCCTTCGGCAAGCGTGTGTCACCGAGTTCGAATTTGACATCGTGAATCGAAACGCCGAGCGCATCCGCGGCGATCTGGCACATCACCGTGTAGGTGCCGGTGCCGATATCCGCGGTCGAACTCGACACTTTCACCTGGCCGTCGCGCGTCATCACCGCGCGCGCGGACGCCTCGTTCTGCATGGCGTCCCACACTCCAGTCGCCATGCCCCAGCCGATCAGTTCATGACCTTCGCGCCGGGCTCGCGGCGCAAGCGGCCGTTTGTCCCAGCCGAAGCGCGCCGCGCCTTCGCGAAAGCACTCGCGCAATGCTTTACTGGAAAAAGCCAAGTTCTTGTTGGCGTCACGCTCGGCGTAATTGAGCAAACGCAGATCGAGTGGATCCATCTGCAAGGCTTCGGCCAGTTCGTCCATGGCCATTTCCGGTGGGAAAAGCCCTTGTGCCGCGCCTGGCGCACGCGTGTCCGCTGGCGTCGGCACATCGATTCGCGCGACCTTGTAGCCCATCGTGACGTTGTCGCACTGATACAGTTGCCCCGCCCAATTGACGACGACGTCGCAGTAGTCTTCGTATTGCGAGGTCTCCGACACCGCTTCGTGAATCACCGACTGCAATCTGCCGTCGGCGCCCGCACCGAGTGCGACACGCTGGATGGATTGCGGGCGGTGGGCAAACGTGAACATCTGCTGCCGTGTCAACGTGAGCCGGACAGGCCGCTTCAGTTCGCGCGCGGCCATGACCGCGAGCGCAAGATGATAGTGCGGCCTGAGGCCCGAGCCGAACGCACCGCCGACGAACGGCGCGATCACCTGCACCTCGTCGTCTTTCAGACCAAACACATTGGTGAGATACGACTTGGTATTGCCGACGCCTTGAGTCTTTTCATACACGGTCAGGCGCCCTTGCGCGTCCGGCACCACGGTGCATCCATGCATTTCCATCGGATTGTGATATTCCGCGGGCGTGCTGTAGAAGGTATCCACGCGCGCGACGGCGCTCGCCAGCGCCGTGTCCGCGTCGCCGCGAGCAGGCGGCGGTGGTTCGAAGCCGCCTTTTTCAGTCGAAGGCGGCACAGCGCTCATCACTGCTTCGCTCAAGTCGGTTTGATGCGGCGTGGCTTCATAACGGACTTTCACGAGCGACGCCGCATAGCGCGCCAGTTCCAGCGACTCGGCAATGACCAGAGCGACAGGTTGTCCGCTGTACCAGACGCGATCGTCCCATAGCGGCCTGAACGGACTGCCGCCTGGCGCGACCATATCCTTGTACGCTTTGTCTTCGAGCGGCAATGCCGGGCGATTCTGATGAGTCAGCACCAACAGCACGCCCGGCAACGCCAACGCGGCGGATGAATCGATCGACACGATACGGCCTGTCGCAATGGTGCTCGACACGACGAAACCATAAGTGAGCCCTTCAGCCGTGAAATCAGCGGCATAGTGCGCCGCGCCGGTAACTTTCAGCTTCCCGTCCACGCGGTTGTGCGGCACGCCGGTCGCCCGTGTGGCCGGCAATGATTCGACGCGGTTCACGGTGCGGTCTCCTCAATCGAACGTTGCGTCGCCAATTCGAACGCGCGCGAGATGACGCGTGCCGCCAGTTCGATCTTGAACGTGTTATCCCGATAGCCGTGGGCGCCGCGTAATAGCATGGCGGCGAAATCGCGCACGGTGGCGGCATGGAGGTGCTTGCCGCGCAAGCCCCCTTCCGCAACGGTATCGCGCCACGGTTTGTGCGCCACGCCGCCGAGCGCGCAGTGCGCGTTCACGATCGTGTCGCCGTCGAGTTCCACACCCACTGCAGCCGACACCAACGCGAACGCATACGAGGCCCGGTCGCGCACTTTCACGTAAGCGTGATGGGTGGCGAAGCCCTGCTTCGGCAACTCGATCGCCGTGATCAATTCATCGTCGCGCAGATTCGAATCGATGTTCGGCGTGTCGCCGGGAAGGCGATGAAAGTCTGCAAATGGCAACGTACGCGTACCGTCCTTACCGGCGAGATGCACGCTGGCATCGAGCGCTGCAAGCGCCACACACATGTCCGACGGATGCACGGCGATGCACTGATCGCTTGCGCCGAGAATGGCATGAATACGGTTCACGCCTTCCAGCGCCGGGCAGCCCGTTCCCGGTTCGCGTTTGTTGCAGGGTGTGCCGGCGTCGTAGAAATAATGGCAGCGCGTGCGTTGCAGCAGATTGCCGCCGACTGTCGCCACATTGCGGATCTGCGCGGACGCACCGGCCAGAATGGCTTTGGCCAGCAGCGGATAGCGCGCGGCCACCGTGCGGTCGTACGCAACCGCGCTATTGGTTACCAATGCTCCAATCTTGAGGCCACCTGATTCCGTCGTCTCGATCTGCCTGAGCGGCAAACGGTTGATATCGACCAGCACCGCAGGATGCGTCACGTCTTCGCGCAGCAAGTCGACCAGGTTCGTGCCGCCCGCAATGAACGCCGCCGTCGCATTGGCGCGATGCTGATCGATTGCCTGAGGCACCTCGCTCGCGCGGGTATAAGAAAAGCGGTTCATGAGTGCGCTCCCTCGCCGGTGCGCTGCTTGTTCGGCAAGTCAGCGGCGTCGAGAATCGCCGCGACGATATTCGTGTAAGCGCCGCAGCGGCACAGGTTGCCGCTCATCAATTCGCGCACGTCGTCGGCACACTTCACGTGGCCCTCGTCGAGCATGGCAACGGCCGAGCAGATCTGCCCCGGCGTGCAGTAGCCGCATTGAAACGCATCGTGGTCGATGAACGCCTGCTGCATGACATGCAGCGTGTCGCCATCGGCGAGGCCTTCGATCGTCGTGATCGAAGCGCCGTCGCGCACGGCCGCGAGCGCAAGACAGGTATTGATCCGCTGGCCATCGACGATTGCCGTGCAGGCGCCGCATTGCCCATGATCGCAGCCTTTTTTTGTGCCGCTCAGATGACAGTGTTCGCGCAGCAGATCGAGCAGCGTGGTCCATGCTTCCACTTCGAAATGCCGGGTTTTGCCGTTGATTTCGAACGTGACGGGCACGCGCTCGACTTCGCCCGGCGCGAGATCGAGCGCCGAGTCCGCGATTGGGGTATCCATGGGTTTCTCCTTCTCCTGACGATAGGTCGCTAAGCGATACAGCGGGGTTGCGCAAGCGACGTGCCACCGCGGCACGTCGGTCCGCGCTCGCGCCGCGTCTGCGTCGTGCTGGCGAACGAAGCTATCGTCGAACAAAGGAAACGCAGTGCTGCCGGATCAATTCAATCGACCTAAATGATCGGCGATCCGCCGGTGACCGCGATAGTTGCGCCGGAGATATAGCTGGCTTCATCGGAGGCGAGCATCACGTAGGCCGCCGCAAGTTCGGCGGGCTGACCGGGCCGCTTCATCGGCACCTGTTCGCCGAACTTCTCGACCTTCTCCGGCGGCATGGTCGAAGGAATCAGCGGCGTCCAGATCGGTCCGGGCGCCACGCTGTTGGCACGGATGCCCTTCTCCGCCAGCAATTGCGCAAGGCCACCCGTGAAGTTCTGAATCGCGCCCTTGGTCGTCGCATACGCGATCAACCCCGGATTAGGATGATCCGCGTTGATCGACGTAGTATTGATGATCGCGGCACCGGGTTTCATATGTTTGACCGCGGCCCGCGTGATCCTGAACATCGCGCCGATGTTGGTATCGAAGGTCTTGTCCCACTCTTCGTCGCTGATCGCATCGAGCGACGGATAGCTCATCTGGTAGGCGGCGTTATTGACAAGAATGTCCAGCCGGCCAAAAGCCTCGATAGCCCGATCGACGATCGTATTGCAATGCGCGGGCTTCGTGATGTCACCTGGCAGCAAGACGGCTTTGCGGCCCGCCTCCTCGACCCAACGCGCAGTCTCGCGCGCGTCGTCGTCCTCGTTCAGATACGAAATGAGCACGTCGGCGCCTTCGCGCGCGAATGCGATGGCAACGGCGCGGCCGATCCCGCTGTCGCCGCCGGTGACTATCGCCGCTTTGCCCGCGAGACGTCCCGAGCCTCGATAGGACCGCTCGCCGTGGTCGGGTTGCGGTTGCATCGGCGCGGTGAGCCCTGGCGTGTGGGTCTGTTGCTGGTTGGGGAAAGGTGGTGCAGGACGTTGCGTGTCGCTCATGACGGATCTCCGGTTGCGATGAGATTGCGCGATGTGTGAATGCACACCGCATGGCAACGCAATCAGCAACCCGTGGACCCGTGTTCTATCGTGGGTTCTACAACTTCGTCATGCCGGAAGGAGAATTTGATCTGCATCCCCTGCTCCTGATTCAATCTTTCGGCAATAGCATGATCGATGGCATGGGATTTTTTTCAAAGCGCGCGCAGCCTTTACGGTCGTCCGGCCTCGTGCAGTGCAGCGGCTGATTCCAATACGCGCAACAAACGCTCGGGCGTTAGCGGCTTGGCGCAATGTGCGTCGAAACCCGCCGCTTTGGCGCGGGCCCGGTCGTCACGCGAGGCAAACGCCGTACATGCCACCAGCAGCATATGGGAAGTCGAAGCATGTGCGCGCAGGCGGCGAGCCAGCTCAAGTCCGTCGAGCCCCGGCATCTTGATGTCGAGCACCACCGCGAATGGCTGCCATTCGCGCGCCATCTCGCAGACCGCAAGCGGGTCCTCGAGCGCGCGGCACTCGAAGCCGTCGGCGGTGAGCAACATCTGCAATGCCTCAGCCGCTTCGCGGTAATCGTCCACCACGAGCACACGCCGGTGCGAGGCCATCGCGTACTGGATCGGCCTCCACACGACCACGTCGTCGTTTTCATCCATACGGTCGTCGAACGTCACCCTCTTCTCCCTGGCATTCTTCCATGCGCTACTCGCAGGCACTTCGGAACACGCGCGCAAGATTCGCTCCCGACGTACGGACAAAATCCATCGTGCGCCGGACGAAGGTTTCGGTGTGCGTTGCACGGCGCTCAACGGGCCGCCGCATACGCTTTACCTCACCACCATAGCTCACGCCATAAATCACCGCTCATGGATTTAATACCAGGAGACAGCGCGAATTTCGCGGTAGATGACGCCTGTGCGTCGATCAGACGCACAACGGCTGTGCGGGCCGCGCTTGGCGCGTGCACGAGGCGGCGGCTACTTGCACGCTTTAGGGATTTCTACTCAGCGGGTTTATCCCGAGGAATCGTCGATGAAGCCTTTAAGCATGGCGAGCGTATCGGCGTCGTCGATATGTTTGTCGGTGCGCCAGCGCAGCATGCGCGGAAACCGCACGGCCACGCCGGATTTGTGACGCGGGCTCGCCTGAATGCCCTCGAAGCCGATTTCGAATACCAGCGTGGGCGTCACGCTGCGCACAGGACCGAATTTCTCGATCGTGGTCTTTCGCACAATTGCATCCACCTGACGCATTTCTTCGTCAGTCAGTCCGGAATACGCCTTGGCGAACGGTACGAGCGTGCGTACACCGTCCGCTTCGTCCCATATCGCGAATGTGAAATCGGTGTAGAGACTGGCACGGCGGCCATGGCCACGCTGCGCGTAAACCAGGACGGCATCTACTGCATAAGGATCGATTTTCCATTTCCACCATGTGCCGAACGCCTTGGTCCGGCCCACTCCGTACATCGACTCGCGCTCCTTCACCATCAGACCTTCCACGCCACGCGCACGGCTCTCATCACGCAACGCCGCGAGTTCATGCCAATCAGGCGCGCGTACGAGTGGCGACACGCGCAGCAGATCGCGCGCGAGCGTGCCTTCCATGGCGGTTGAGAGCGCATCCAGCTGGACTCGCCGCGCGGCAAGCGGCGTCATGCGCAAATCCCTGCCGTGCGCTTCGAGCAGATCGTAAGCAAGAAGCGTGGCGGGCGAATCGGCGAGGATTTTTTTCGTCAGCGTTTTGCGGGCAATACGGGGTTGCAAGCGCGCGAATGGCAATGGCGCGCTTGCGCCCGGTTCCCACGCGAGGATCTCCCCATCGATCACGAAGCCGTCTGGCAAGGCCTCACCTAGCGCCGCGACTTCGGGGAACCGGTCCGTGATCAGATCTTCGCCGCGTGACCACAGCCAGACGCGTCCGCCGCGTTTGACGAGCTGCGCGCGAATGCCGTCCCATTTCCATTCGACCTGCCATTGCGAGGGATCGCCAAGCGTGGCCGGATCAGCCTGCAACGGATGGGCCAGGAAGAACGGATACGGCAGCCCGAGATCGCTGTCATGCTGGGGCTCACCGGCTTGCGCATCGTCACCCGTTGCTTCGGGTGCGATCAAACGCAGATAGCGCGCGGCGTCGGGCTTCTGTTGCGAGTCGGTCCAACCCACCATGCGTTGCGCAATCCGCTTATGATCGACGCCCGCCACTTCCGCAAGCGCCCTCACCACCAGTTGCCGCGCAACGCCGACGCGAAACCCGCCGCCAATCAGTTTCGTCAGCAGAAAGCGGCCACCCCAATCGAGTTCGTCCCAATAGCTGAGCAAACGCGTGCGCAACTCTTCCGGCGCCGCCCCACGCAACGTCAGAATGCGCTGCTCGATCCATTGCGAGACCCAGTTCGGAGGTGCGCTGCGCGGGCGGCAGAATATGCGCGATGGTCTCCGCCAGATCGCCCACGGCGTGATACGACTCCTCGAATAACCACGCCGGCAGACCGGCGCGCTCGCGGGCGATCTCGCTCAGAAGGCGCGTGGGCACCGATTGGCGCGGCTTACCGCCAGCGAGGAAATACGATGCCCACGCCGCGTCTTCCGGCTCGGCCACGGCAAAGTAACTGGTGAGCGCTTCGAGTTTGTCGTGCGTCGAGGTGGTCGCGTCGAGCGCGGTATAGAGGGCCGCGAAGCGTTTCATGCGCTACTCGCCGGGTTGACGGGATCAGCGAGCGTGGCGGCGTTACCGGCGGACTCGTCCTGCTCGCCCGTCTGATCGAGTGGAAGTTTTATGTTGCCCGTAGCGGCTGTTTCATCCGCACCCGCGGCGTCCGCTTCGACCGTATCGTCGCCGTATTGCGTTTCAAACGCGCCCGCTTCGAGGCCCTGTTCCCGCAACCAGCGCACCATCGGCTCGACCGACCCGTGGGTCACGATTACGCGTGCGGCGCCTGTCGCCTGAATGGCCGTTTGCAAGCTGGGCCAATCCGCGTGGTCCGACAGTACGAAACCGCGGTCGACACCACGCCTGCGGCGCGCTCCTCGCAACCGCATCCATCCCGAAGCGAACGCGTCGCTGTAGTCGCCGAAGCGCTTGAGCCACGCGCTGCCCTGCGCGGACGGCGGCGCAACGATCAACGCTTGCCGGAACACGGCCTTGTCCTTGACCGATATCTCACTGACTGGACGCACCGGCGGCAAGCTGACCCCGGCCTGCCGATACGCGCGATTGAGCGGCTCGACCGCGCCGTGACAGAAGATCGGACCAATGCCCGCGTCGACGCTCGCCAGCAGGCGCTGCGCCTTGCCGAACGAATAGCAGAACAGGACCGACGCGCGTCCTTCGGCAGCGTTGTGACGCCACCACGAATCGATGCCATCGAATACGGTTTGCGGCGCGTCCCATCGATAGATCGGCAGGCCGAAGGTCGACTCGGTAATGAAGGTATCGCACCGCACCGGTTCAAAAGCATCGCAGGTCGGGTCGGGATCGAGCTTGTAGTCGCCCGATGCGACCCAAACGCGCCCTCGGTGTTCGATCCGCACTTGCGCCGAGCCCAGCACGTGTCCGGCCGGATGCAGCGAGACGGTTGTGCCGTTGAGATCGAGACGCTCGCCATAAGCCAGGGTTTGCAGCGAAATGCCGGGCAAACGCGACATCAGCACGTTCGCTCCGGCTCGCGACGCAAGATAGTGGCGATGCCCGAAGCGCGCGTGATCGGAATGCGCATGCGTGATCACGGCGCGTTCGACAGGGCGCCACGGGTCGATATAAAAATCGCCGGGTGGACAGTACAGTCCCTCGGGCCGCGCAACCACCAGGTCCGCGCTGTCCGCGTGGTCAGAGGCTAGGTTCAAGTGGGGTCCTGAAGCAGGTTGATGCAACGTCGCCACAGCCGCCAAGCAAACTGCATTCCCGGGGCACTTTGCCGGGCCGGCGCATCCGAACGACAGCGTTGTTCAGTATGGCCGCATACTTGCTTGAATGACAAGGCAAGCGCGTCGACAAAGTCTGCATGCCCGCAGAGCTCGCAACGCGCGCTGAGAGGTCCCATGCAAACCATCATCGACGATCACGCGTTGTATGTGGCAAAACATCCCGGTACTTTCCTGCTGCAAACCTTGAAGGCGTTTCGTGCAAACCAGGGTTTGCTGCTCGCCGGCGCAGTCGCGTATTACGCGTTGCTGTCGATCGTGCCACTGATGATCCTGATCGTGATCGCCCTGTCGCGCGTCGTGCCGCAACATGTTTTACTGGCGGCGCTCGCGCATCTGTTGCAATGGCTGGTGCCGGGTCAATCGAATGCGCTCGTGCGCGAACTGGCCAATTTTCTCGCGCATCGCGCGGTGATCGGCTGGGTGCTGCTGCTCACCATGATCTTCTTCAGCTCGCTCGCCTTCACCGTTCTGGAGAACGCCATGTCGCTGATTTTCGTTCACCGCGTGGTGGTGCGGCGACGGCACTTCCTGCTCTCGGCCATGCTGCCGTATTGCTACATCCTGTTTCTCGGCGTGGGCTTGCTGATCGTCACCTTCGTGTCGAGCGGTCTCGAGGCGATCGGCGCCGAAGGCATCGATTTGTTCGGGCTGCACGTTTCATTGCAAGGACTCTCTCGCGTCGTGCTGTATCTGCTCGGCCTCGCGGGCGAGATTTTCGTGCTGACTTCGATCTATATGGTGATGCCGGTTGGACGCCCTTCGCTCAAACATGCGCTGTTCGGCGGCATAGTGGCCGCCGCGCTGTGGGAGATCACCCGGCATGTGCTGGTCTGGTATTTCGCCACGCTCTCGCAAGTCAGCGTGGTGTATGGATCGCTGACCATGGCGATCGTGATCCTGTTCAGCCTGGAGTGGCTCGCAACACTACTGCTATTCGGCGCACAGGTGATTTCGCAATACGAACGATTCGGAACCGAGTCACCTGAGGCGCCGCAGCCGAAGATCGAGACCGGTTGACGGACACGCGAATGGAAAGCCTGCGGCGTGCGTCTGCCCGCCACTTTCCGCCGTGCCAATGCCAATGCCAATGCCAATGCCAATGCCAATGCCAATGCCAATGCCAATGCCAATGCCGATTGCATCATACGGGATTGACCGCTCGCGGATCACATGCGCGCCGGAACCAAACGATGGTCGCTGCGTCAGACGCAAGACCTCTCACTCCGAGTCCCACATGCCGCCCACGCCTGACAACACCGATACACGGCTTCGCGGCAACACTCGGGCAACACTCGGGCAAGACTCGGGTAACATTCTGCTGAATACCGGCTGAGGCGCGCCTGGCGTGATCGCCGCTTTCATCCGGCAGGCTTCGGGAACAGACCATGAGCATCACCCAGCGCAACAACATACAGATTTCCGGCCGCGGCACACGGACCATGGTGATGGCGCACGGCTTCGGGTGCGATCAGAGCATGTGGCGCTATCTCGCGCCGTCGTTTCATGACGAATACCGGATCGTGCTGTTCGACCACGTCGGCAGTGGCTCGTCCGACCTCGCCGCGTACGACATCGACAAATACGACTCACTGCACGGATACGCGAGCGACCTGATCGAGATCATCCGCGAAGTCGCCGAGGCTCCGGTGGTGTTCGTCGGCCACTCCGTGAGCGCGATGATCGGCCTCATCGCGAGCCTCCAGGCGCCGCAACTCTTCCGCGCGCATATCATGGTCAGCCCGTCGCCCTGCTATGTGAACGACGGCGACTACGTGGGCGGCTTCTCTCGCGAAGATATCGAGGACCTGCTGCGCACGCTGGAGAGCAACTACCTCGGCTGGTCGAGTACCGTGGCGCCGGCCATCATGGGCGCGCCGGAGCAGCCGGAACTCGGCGTCGAACTGACCAACAGCTTCTGCCGCGCGGATCCCGAGATCGCGCGGCAATTCGCGCGCGTGACCTTTCTCTCCGACCATCGCGACATCCTGCCGCGCGCCGTCACGCCCACGCTGATTCTGCAATGTAGCGACGACATTATCGCGCCGCGCGAGGTCGGCGAGTACATGCACCGCATGCTGCCCGGCAGTTCGCTGCAGCTGATCGAAAACATCGGCCATTGTCCGCACCTGAGTTCGCCTCAGGCGAGCGCGGCTGCCATGCGCGCCTTTCTCGGGCCGATGAGCCTGTAACGCGATGCAAAGCACGGACTACCCGCTGCCCTCCGCCGATGCGTTGTTCGAGCACGCCGCCTGCGGCCTGCTCGTCACCGACCACAATGGCCGCATCCTGCGCGTCAACGCGACCTTCTGCGGCTGGCTCGGCTACGAGGCCCACGAGCTTGCCGACGCGCGACAGATTCAGGATCTGTTGAGCACGGGCGGCAAGGTGTTCTATCAGACGCATTGGGCGCCGCTCCTGCAAATGCAGGGTTCGGTGGCCGAGGTCAAGCTGAACATGATGCATCGCGACGGCCACATGCTGCCCATGCTGCTCAACGCGGTGCGCCGCCGTCATGGCGAGCTGACCTACCTCGAAGTGGCCGTGCTGATCGTCGCCGATCGCCATAAGTACGAGCAGGAGTTGCTGCTCGCACGGCGCAACGCCGAGGCCTCCGTGGCCGCGCATCAGCTCGCGCAAAAAGAGTTGCAGGAAAGCCGCGACGTGCTGAGTCTCGCCATGCGCGGCGCGCGCATGGGCGCGTGGTCGCACGAGCCGAAGTCCGGCAGGTTCTGGTGGAGCCGAGAACTGGAAGCGCTCGCGGGCTACGCCGAAGGACGTTTTGCCAATACGCCCGGCGGCTTTTTCGAACTGATTCATCCAGGCGATCTGCTCGCGCTGAACGAGGCGGTGGACCATGCGGTGAAAGCCGGCGACGATTACGTCGCCGAATTCCGCTTCCTGCATGCGAGCGGCGACTGGTGCTGGATGGAAGGGCGCGGGCGCGCCGCCTACGATCGGCACGGCGAGCCGCTGATGATCTACGGCCTCGGCATCGACATTACCGAACGCAAGGAAGCGCAGACCGTGCTGCTGCGCCAGGCCGCGATCTTCGAGCACCTGAGCGACGCGATCGTGATCACCGATCTGCGCGGCAATATCACCGACTTCAACGTGGGCGGCGAGCGCATGCTCGGTTATCGCATGCGTGAGATTCTCGGCAAGCCGGTCGCGCTCTTCCTGCCGCCGGAAGATGCCTTGAACATTCGCCGGGAAACGCTGGCGGCGTTGGCCGCCGAAGGCACGTGGCGCGGCGAGTTGCCCTTCGTGAGGCGCGACGGTTCACGCGGCGTCTGCGAAACCGTGGTCAAGCCGCTCGCGAACGCGCGTGGCGACATCTACGGCGCGGTCAGCATCAATCGCGACATTACCGAGCGCCGGCGCGCGGAACATCAGCTCACGCGGCTGAATCTCGAACTCTCCAAAGCCGATCGCCGCAAGGATGAATTCCTCGCCACGCTCGCGCATGAACTGCGCAATCCGCTTGCGCCCATGCGCAACGTCCTCGAGATTTTGCGTTTGAAGGAGTTCGCCGATCCGCAACTGAACTGGTCGCGCGACGTGTTCGACCGGCAACTGCAACACATGACGCATCTGGTCGACGACCTGCTGGAAGTCTCGCGCATCACCCAAGGCAAGCTCGAGTTGCGCAAGCAACGGCTCGAACTGGCGCGCGCGATGCAATCGGCCATGGAAGCGGCGCGGCCGACCGTGCAGGCCTCATCCCATCATTTGAGCGTGACGCTGCCCCGCGAGCCGCTTTATCTGATCGCCGATCCCACGCGCCTCTCGCAGATGATCCTGAATCTGCTGAACAACGCGGCCAAGTACACGCCGCCTGGCGGCAGCATCTCGCTCGCGGCGGAGCGTGAAGGCGACGAAGCGGTGATCGTCGTGCGCGATTCCGGTATCGGCATCCCAAGCGAGCATCTGGACAGCGTGTTCGAAATGTTCTCGCAACTCGCTCCGGCTTTGGACCGCTCGCAAGGCGGGCTCGGCATTGGTCTCGCACTGGTGCGCGGCCTCGCGGAACTGCACGGCGGCACGGTCGCGGCCTTCAGCGACGGCCCCGGCACCGGCAGCGAGTTCGTGATCCGGCTGCCGCTGACGAAAGCCGCCTCGCTGCCGGCCGACAGCGCGCCGCCCGAGGCGCCGCATGCGGCCGGCCTGCGCGTGCTGGTCGTCGACGACAACGCGGACGCCGCCGAAAGCCTCGCGATGGTGCTCGAACTCGAAGGCCACGAAGTGCGCACCGCCGGCGACGGCATTGCCGGTCTCGAACTGATCGACGCCTTTGCCCCGCAGGCGGTGATTCTGGATATCGGCTTGCCGCGGCTGAACGGCTATGAAGTGGCGCGGCGGATTCGCCGCGATCATGAGGACGCCGGCATCCTGCTGATCGCCGTCACGGGTTGGGGCCAGCAGCAAGACAAGCAAACCGCCGTGGAGGCGGGCTTCGACCATCACTTCACCAAACCGGTCGATCCACGGGAATTGCAACGGGTACTGAGCCGGCAGCGGGTATGAGCGGTACGCGCGGCTTGTTAAACTGACGCGATTTCCGCCACCCGCCCCTTTATGCTCGCGCACCTCGCTACGCCATTCGCCGCTGTACGCTTTTGCAGCCACTCGCTGCACACCGGCACGCTTGCCCATGTTTGACGAAGCTCAGGTCACGCGCACGTTGGCCGCGCACGGCATCGTGCCCGATGCGAGCCAGCGTCAAGCGATCGCAGCGCTCGCCTCCCTGCTCGGCGCTAACGGCCGGGCCGCGAGATCATCTGGCGCCGCACCGAACCATCAAGGCGTGTACTGCTACGGATTGCCGGGGCGCGGCAAGAGTCTGGTGGTCGATACCGTGTTTGAACTGGCGAACGGCCGAAAGCGGCGTCTGCATTTCCACGAATTTCTGCGTGAGATGAACCGGCGGCTTGTGAACGAGCCACGCGGCGACGACCGGCTCGGCTCGGTCTCGCGACAATGGCTCGATGGTAGCGAGCTGCTGTGTTTCGACGAATTCCACGTGCACGATATCGCCGACGCGTTTCTGATGGGCCGCTTTCTCGACACCGCAATCGGCCTCGGCACCCGCATCGTACTCACCTCGAACTACGCGCCGGACGCCCTGCTCGCCGACCCGGAGTTTCACGAGCGTTTTCTGCCGACCATCGAGCAGATCAAACGCTGCTTCACCGTGATTCATTTCGACGGCGCGCGCGACTATCGTTTCGGCGGAGAAGAAGCGGACGTTCCGCGTTTCTTTGCGCCGCTCGATTCCGCCACCCACGAAGCGCTGCGCCGGATTTTCGTGCACTACGAAGGCAGCGCGGCGCCGAGTCCGGTCACGTTGAGCGCGGCTGGCAGGCCGCTCGCCGCGCGCGCAGCGGGCGCGGCTTTGCTATGGGCAGACTTCGAGAATCTGTGCGTGGCGAGCCGTTCGCATCTCGACTACCTGGAGCTTGCCGAGCAATGGCACGGTCTGATTCTCGACAATCTGCGCACCGAATCGCTGACTCACACCCACACGCTGCAACGGCTGGTCTGGCTGGTCGATATCTTCTACGACCGCAAGCGCGCCCTGTTCATCGCATCCGATGAGCCGATGGTGGCGGCGCTCAGCGGCCTGGAAGGGGCACATGATCTGTCACGCACGTTGAGCCGTCTTGCCGAAATGCAATCGCGCGCTTATCGCAGCACGCTCGAGAACGCCGGCGAGGTGTCGGCGGACATGCCCGAAGACGCAGTAGACGATTCCGTGTAATGCGCCCGTCAGGTGGTTTGAACCGCGCGTAACCAAGCACGGGTTTCTGCAAATATTGCAACGCAATAGCAATTCCTGCGCATTGCCGCCCTCGCTCTATCCGGGCGAATACACCGCTGATTCATAGGACGAAACGGCGACTGGGCGCCCTTGCGCCACCATACGGGAATAGGTCCTGCTAGCGCCGTTGCGGGCCCATTCTTCAGCGGATAGTGATCCGCCCTCCTCGCCGTTATGATCAGAACCGCTTCTGTCGCCGCGGCATTATGCGCGGCCTGCCTCACTTCAGCCTGCGTACACATTGGACCGTCGCGCCTGAAAGCCGACCAGGTCGACTATGCGCGCGCCCTCGGCGACGCAAAGAAACGCGAGATTCTCGCCGCCGTGGTCGGACTGCGATACGGCGACGCGCCCGCGTTCCTGACTGTCAGCAGCATCATCGCGGCCTATACGTTCGACGCGACCGGCGGCGCCACCGCCAACGTCGGCTCGGGCAGCCAGCCGAACTACGCGCTTGCTACGGGCAGCGTGTCTTACTCGAATCATCCGACCTTCACGTTCACGCCGACCACCGGCGAAGCATTTGCCTCCGCGTATATCCGGCCGCTCGCGCCGTCGCTGGTATTGCCGCTCGCCGAAGGCGGCATTCCGATCGATCTGCTGTTGCGCATCACCGCGCAGTCGGTGGGCGGCTTGCAGAACGGCAATGCGCTCGGCGGCGAGAACAGCGCGGGCGCGCCGGGTTTCTTCGAATTGCTGCAAGCGCTGCGGCGCCTGCAACTGGCGGGCGAGTTGAACGTCGAGTCACGCCAGGCGGACGGCAAGAACGGCGCGATGGGCGTATATCTGGTCATGGGCGCGACCACCAGCGGCGAGTCGCCGGCCACGGCGGCCGATCTGGCGCGCGTGCGCAAGCTGCTGCATCTGTCGTCGAACACGCGCACGTATGAAATCGTCTACGGCCCCTCGTCGGCCTCGCAGAAGGGCGACAAGATTCCGATGGTGACGCGCTCCGTGCTCGGCATCCTGACCGATCTCGGCGCCCAGGTGCAGGTGCCCGTCGAACGCATCAGCGACGGCTCGACCAAACCGACCGTGGGGCTGATCGGCGGCGAGACGCGGCCGACCATCATCGTGCATTCGGGTAAGACTCCGCCTGACAACGCGTATGTGATGATCGCGTATGGCCCGTCCACGTATTGGGTCGATCGCAACGACTTCGATTCGAAATACGCCTTCACGGTGGTGCAGAATCTGATGGCGCTGGCGGAAGCCGATACGAGCAGCAAAGCGCCAGTGGTGACGATTCCGGCGAATTGATTTCGCGCCTGGTGTGCGGGTTGGTGTCGCGATTCATGTCGCGATTCATGTCGCGATTGGTGTCGCACTTGATGCCGCGGCGATGTCAGCGCGCGAAGCCAGGCTGCAAATGAAAAACCGGCGGGTGTGAGCTGACTCACTCCGCCGGTGTTTATCGCGCACGCCGCACGCGCGCTACTCCTGGCTGCGCTTGGACTTCACCCGCTCGATCTGCTGCTTCGCCGCTTCATACACATGCTCCGGCGTGAAGCCGAACTTCTTCTTCAGCTCGGCAAGCGGCGCGGAAGCGCCGAACGTATGCATCACCACCTGCGCGCCGAGGCGCCCCACATAGCGATCCCAGCCCAGCGAGGCCGCCTGTTCGACCGCCACGCGCGCGTCCACGTCCGGTGGCAACACCGAATCCTGATACGCCTCGTCCTGCCGCTCGAAGATATCCCACGACGGCATCGACACGACACGCGCCGCGATGCCCTCGCTCTTGAGCTTCTCGTACACGTCGACGCAAACCGAGAGTTCGCTGCCGGTCGCCATCAGGATCACGTGCGGCTTCTGTCCGCCGGCGGCATCGGCCAGCACGTAGGCGCCCCTCTGCGTGCCGCTCGCAGCCGCATAGCGGCTGCGGTCCAGCGTGGGCAGCGGCTGACGCGACACGACGATGCACGAAGGCCGCCGCGGATCCGCAAGTGCTGCACGCCACGCCTCGGCCACTTCGTTGGCGTCGCCCGGACGCAGCACGGTCAGCCCCGGCACGCCGCGCAGCGACGCTAGCTGCTCGATCGGCTGATGCGTCGGACCATCTTCGCCCACGCCGATCGAATCGTGCGTGAACACGTAGATAGCCGGCACTTCCATGATCGCCGAGAGGCGGATTGGCGGCTTCATATAGTCGCTGAAAATCAGGAAGGTCGAGCCGAACGGCCGCAGATTCGACAGCGCGAGGCCGTTCACCGCCGCGCCCATCGCGTGTTCGCGAATGCCGAAATGCAGGTTGCAGCCGCCGTAATTGTCGTGTTCGAAGCTGCCCGCGCCCTCGAACTTCAGATTGGTTTTGGTGGAAGGCGCGAGGTCGGCCGCGCCGCCGATCATCCATGGAACGCGCGCGGCAATCGCGTTGAGCACCTTGCCCGACGAATCGCGTGAAGCGACACCCTTCGGGTCCGCATCGAAGGTGGGAATGTCGCTGTCCCAACCTGCCGGCAATTCGTGCGCTTCGATCTGGGCGAATTCACGCGCCAGTTCCGGGTGCTTCTTGTTGTAAGCGTCGTACTTCGCCTGCCAGTCCTCGCGCGCCGCCTTGCCACGCGCGCCGAAGCCCGCAGCGAAGCGTTCGTGCACACCGTCCGGCACGTAGAAAAATTTATCCTCGGGCCAGCCGTACGCCTTTTTGGCGAGCGCCACTTCCTCGACGCCGAGCGGTTCGCCGTGCGCCGCCGAAGTGTCCTGCTTATGCGGCGCGCCCCAGCCGATAATGCTGTGCACCACGATCAGGGTCGGCCTGTCGGTGATGCTTTTCGCTTCGACGAACGCTGCTTCGAGCGCGGCGGCGTCGTTCGCGTCGTTCACATGCAGCGTGTGCCAGTTGTAGCCGCGAAAGCGGCTCTCCACGTCGTCGCTATAGGCGAGGTCCGTATGGCCCTCGATCGTGACGCGGTTGCTGTCATAGATCCAGATCAGATTGGACAGCTTGAGATGTCCCGCGAGCGAAGCCGCCTCGTGCGAGATGCCTTCCATCATGTCGCCGTCGCCACACAGCGCGTAGACCCGATAGTCGAACAGCGGCGCATCCGGTTGGTTGAAGTGGCTCTCGTACCAGCGTGCCGCCATCGCCATGCCGACACTGTTGCCGAGCCCTTGCCCGAGCGGGCCGGTGGTGGTCTCGACGCCGGTCGTCATCCGGTATTCGGGGTGGCCCGGTGTCTTGCTGCCCAATTGACGGAAATGCTCGATATCGTCGAGCGACACAGCGGGTCCGTTAGTGGGCTTGCCGCCGTCATCCACGGCCTTGACGTTCGCCAGGTGCAACAGTGAATACAACAGCATCGATGCATGCCCGACCGAGAGCACGAAGCGATCGCGATTCGGCCACAGCGGCTCGTCCGGGTCGTAACGCAGATGGTTTTGCCACAGGTGATAGGCAACGGGTGCCAATGCCATCGGCGTGCCGGGGTGACCGGAATTGGCCTTTTGCACAGCGTCCATCGACAGCGTGCGAATCGTGTTGATACACAGCTGATCGAGGGCGGGATCGTTTTGCATGGGACACTCCTTGTTCGGCGTGAAAGAGACGACCGGGACGCACTGCCTGCGTCGGCGAACCCGGCGAACCGTGTTGATGTGGCAGAACGCATGAGGAACCGCTGCGAGACTCGACGATGATGCGCCAATGCGCGCAAACCTGCACGGAGCGTGACATGCCGCATGTACAGGGTTGCTGTTGGAAGGAAGCAGCGGATTTTCTTTCAGAGGGCTTGCGCTACAGAATCGTTCGGAACGTCGCGGCTACAAGTCAAAAAGAAGCGACCGCCTCAGGCTGCATGCAGCCAATGCTCCACCAGCGGGCCGTGTTCGCCGTCAATCGGATCCAGCGACGGAAAAGGCAGCGCCTCCATGGCCGCCAGTTCGTCCGGCGTGAGCGCCTCGCGGCGGATATCCCATTGCTGCCCCTCGGGATAACCGGCCACCACCCGGAAGTGCCGCGCGAACGATTGCAGGCAATGTCCGGTGCCGGCCGGCAGCAGGATCGCGTCGCCGGCGGACAGCGTCACCACCGTGCCGCCCGGTCCGCCTACGATCACTTGCGCGGACCCATCCGTCACGCCCAGAATTTCGTGCGCGGTAGAGTGGAAATGATGGTAGTCGAAGATGCCATCGCGCCATTGCGTCGGCCATGCGTTGCGTTCGAACAGGATTTCGAATGCGGCACCGAGGTCGCCGCTGTCCGGCATGAGCGCACGCCGGTAGATCACGACCGGCAGCTTGCGGTTATTCGGCACCCAATCATGCGGCTTCAGCATGAAGGCTTCGTACTCCGTTTGAGCCGCATCGAATCCATGCAGCGAATCGTTGTGCATGGCATGCTCCTTTGCGCCCCGATGCTCACGATGTTGCGCGGAATCCGGCGCGCGCGTCGGCCCCGGCGATCTTTTCAGCGCCGCATAAAGCGCGCCCGCCTGCGCGCGCGCGATTCTTTGAGCCGCTTTGCGCGCGTGACCGTGTCGGTGAACGAATTTTTCAAACATATGAAGTGAATCCTCCCCTGGTGGGATTTGCATGTACGACACCACCGCGTGTCGAAGCAGCACGTGGCGCGTCAGTTCTTGCGCTGCGACTCGCGTCCGCCCCCTCCCGGCGGCTCGGCATGGGAGCCTGTGCCCAAGGGCACCTCGGCGGTTTGCGCGGGGCTCTCGCTGGAGCGCGGCGGATTAGTCTGCTTGTCCACGCCGGTCTGCTCGACGGGCTCGATGCCCAGCGGGCTGGGTTCGACATAGTGCGTGCCGCTCGGCTTGTTACGCTGTTTCACCGCCTCGGCACTGTGTTCGGCGGAGCTATCCTGGGGTTTGCTGTCCTGCATGACGCCCTCCTCATGTTGTCGGGTATATCGTCATTGCAGCAACATCCGGTCCCTCTCCGCCGACTGTGCGGAAAGCGCACTCGAATCACGGTGGGCACGCCGGTTGCGGGATTTCAAGTGGACGTCCGGACCACCATTTGTAAAAAGGAGATCCTCATGACGATGACGACCATTCGCCTGTCCGAAACGGAAGTGCAAGTCGAGCGAACTCTTTACACATTCGCCCAAAAGAACGACGCGGACGCATTCCAGCGCTGCCTCGCCGATACTTCGATCGATAGTTGCTACCGCACCCATCCGCCGTTATCCGCCCGACCGACGGTGCCCGACGAACATCCCGACGACTCCGGTCGGGGCAGCACGATTTCTCCGTCACTCGGCGGCATGCCCTGAGCCGTTGCGGCCTGCAGACGGCGCGCTCACGCCGCCCCCATCACTTTTCAGGAGCCGCGCGATCCGCGGCGACAATCTCCCGGCCATAGTCGATCGCTGCGCGCCGCGCCTCGTCGGCGGTCGCGTATGGCCCGATCTCCGGCGCGCCGTCGAATGGAAACAGGATTTTTCTGTCCGCCTTTCTGACGACCTTCAGTCCACCTACGTAACGGCCATCGCCTGTTCCGTGATAGCTGGCGTAAATCTCGAAGTCGTCGTCAGCCACGTCGGCCTTATGTCGCGCCATTTGTCTTTCCCTTATCCCTGCACTTCAGTGCGTCGTGTTCGATGTGAGATGTCGGCGCGTGCCGCCGCTCGGCGCCGCGCGCATGTCTTGACCGAGCAATAGCCGTTCCACTCGGTCAGCGCCGGAATTCTTGGGAAGTGGACCGAGTGGCATGCCGATTGCAAACGGCGGTTTGCGAACATCAGGCACCCATCACGGAGATAACAATGATTCTGTTCAGCACACGACGCAGACCGACCTTGCATCTGCATACGCCGACGCCACCCGCGGTCGATCCCGATGTCCCGCTCCCCACCAGCGATCCCGACCCGTCGCCGCCGCCCGACGATGTGCCGCCGAACGATCCGACACGTGCGCCCGAAGGCGATCCGCCAGTCAAACCGCCGCCGGTCGCCACCACCTTCTTCCAGCCTCAGAAGATCGTTGTCAGCGCAAATTAATTCACTGGTCCGGTAATTGCGGAACTCCTCCTGCGAGCCGGTCTTCGAGGAGCGGCCGCCTACGCCGAGGAGGCCCAGCATGAGTACGGATGAGATCGCCGGAACAGCACCCGACAACGCGGAAGCGGATTGCACGCCCGACAGCGCGCCGATCAAGGAATACCGCAACGCGGCAGGCGGCTGGGGCTCGGTGAAAGCGGTCGCGTCGATTCTCGTGCAGGAACACGTCACGTTGAACGGGAGTCGCATCCTGGCGCAACAGAACAAGGCGGACGGCTTCGCGTGCGTAAGCTGCTCATGGGCCAAACCGGCGGACCCGCACCTGTTCGAGTTCTGCGAAAACGGCGCGAAGGCGACCGCGTGGGAGATCACCAGCAAACGCGTCGAAGCCGACTTTTTCGCCACGCATACGCTGAACGAACTGCGCGCATGGAGCGGTCTCGAACTCGAATCACGCGGGCGGCTGACCGCACCGATGCGTTGGGATGCCACAAGCGACCGCTATGTGCAGACCACCTGGGAACACGCGTTCGCCGAGATCGCGAGGGAACTGCAAGCCATTCACCCGAACGAGGCCGTATTTTATGCATCCGGCCGCGCATCGCTGGAAGCGTCCTACATGTATGCGTTGCTTGCCCGGCTCTACGGCACCAACAATTTGCCCGACAGCTCGAACATGTGTCACGAAAGCACCTCGGTCGGCTTGCCGAAGACGATCGGCGTGCCGGTCGGGACGGTGCAACTCGAAGACTTCACCCACACCGACTGCATGCTGTTTTTTGGCCATAACACGGGCACCAACGCGCCGCGCATGTTGCATCAACTGCAGGACGCGCGCAAACGCGGCGTGGAGATCATCACCTTCAATCCACTGAAGGAGCGCGGGCTGGTTAATTTTGCGAACCCGCAGTCGCCGCTCGACATGCTGACCCCGGCCGACACGCAAATCAGTACGCAATACCATCAGATCAAGATCGGCGGCGACGCGGCGGCAATTGCCGGACTCTGCAAGCTGCTAATCGAATGGGACGACGACGCGCAACGCAACGCGGCGCCACGCGTTCTCGACGCGGCGTTCATTGCCGAACACACACTCGGTTTCGAAGCCTTCGCCGACGCCATGCGCGCGACCTCATGGGAAGAGATCGAGCAGCGCTCGCAACTCAGCCGCGCCGCGCTCGAAAGCGTGGCGCGTGTTTACGCGCAGGCGAATGCGTCGATGGTCTTATACGGCATGGGCATCACTCAACACCGCAACGGCGTGCATAACGTGCAGATGTTGTCGAACCTGCTGCTTTTACGCGGCAATATCGGCCGGCCCGGCGCCGGCATCTGTCCGATTCGCGGCCACTCGAACGTGCAGGGACAGCGCACGGTCGGCATCACGGAGAAGCCTGAACTCGCGCCGCTCGACACACTGAAGGACCTGTATGGCTTCGAGCCGCCGCGCGACAAAGGCATGAGCACCGTCGAAGCCTGTCGCGGCGTGCTCGACGGCAAGGTCAAAGCCTTTCTCGGCTTAGGGGGCAATTTCCAGGTGGCGATTCCCGATCATCATGTCATGGACCCCGCCTGGCAACGGCTGCGGCTCACGGTGCAGATCGCCACCAAACTGAATCGCAGCCATCTGTTGCATGGCGAGGTCGCCTATCTGCTGCCGTGTCTCGGGCGCATCGAGATCGACCGCCAGGCGAGCGGCGAGCAATGGGTCAGCGTGGAAGACAGCACGGCCTGCGTACACGGTTCGCATGGAATGGCCGAGCCGGCCGGCGACATGTTGCTGTCCGAGCCGGCGATTGTCGCGGGCATCGCCAAGGCGCTGTTGCCGCGCAATCCGAATCTCGACTGGGATGCGTGGGTAGATGACTATGCACTGGTGCGCGAGGCGATCGAGCGCACCTATCCGGATCAGTTCAAGGGCTTCAATCAGCGCTTCAGGCAGCCAGGCGGGTTTCATCGGCCGCTTGCGGCGTGCGAGCGCAAATGGAACACGGAAAGCGGCAAGGCCAATTTCATCGTGCCCGATACACTCGACGAAGACGCGGATATGCCGTCGCGCGGCCCCGACGTGCTGCGCCTGATGACGACTCGCGGCGACAGCCAGTTCAACACGACCGTGTACGGTCTCGACGACCGCTTCCGCGGCGTGCAAGGCAGCCGTGAGGTGTTGCTCATGCATCAGGACGACATGACACGGCTCGGCTTTGCGGAAGGCGAATCGGTATGTATCTCCACCGACTCGAACGACGGCATCTCGCGCGAGATCGACGGCATGTACGTCCATGCGTTCGACATTCCGCGTGGCTGCATCATGGGCTATTACCCGGAATGCAACCGCTTGATTCCGCTCTCGCATCATGCGAAAACGAGTCAGGTGCCGGCTTCCAAGTCGATCCCGGTGCGGCTGCGCAAAGCCACCCTCGTGACCGAAGCCGCCGCCTGACGCGGCGCAAGCCGACAGGCCTCAGAACTGATGCAGCATCCCGACATAAGCGCCGGTTTGCGATTCGCCGACGAGCGGACTCGTGTTGCCGGCCGCATCGCGAGGCGAAGCTTCGAGCGAAAAATTCGAGTTGCTGCCGTTGTGCACGTAACCCACCGTGCCGTACAGGAAGGTGCGCTTCGACAGGTTGTAGGTGGTGCCGAGCACGTACATCATCGCGTGGCCGGACGGATCGTGCGCGGTGTCGCCCGATCCGTCGCCCACCTTCACGTAGAATCCCCCCGCCGTCACGGCCCAGCGGGGCTGGAAGGTGTAGGTCGCGCCGAGCCAGTAGTGATCCGCGGTGTCGGCCACGCCGGCCGGCGAATCGGGCGCTGAGTAATGCGTGTAGGCGCCCTGCAGTTTCAGCGAGTCGAGGCGCACGTTCGCGCCCACGAAATATTCGCGCGATGCCTGGAAGATGTTGCTGAAGTGACCGTTGACGTCACGCAGTTCGTCGTAGATGCCGCGCACGTCGAAGAGCGGCGAGTGGTACGTCAGCATGATGCCGTCCGAGCGGCCGAACTCGCCCACCGCGCCGCTATTGAACGCGCCTGGCTGGTTGCCGAACGCATATTGCGCCTGCACGTCGAAACCCCAGAACACCGGGCTGTGATACTCGACGTTGTTGCTCGTCTGCTGCCAGTTGCGCCCGCGCACGAGCGAGGCCGACGAAAACGCCTGCTGCACGAACGGGTCGAATTCCCACACGCCGTCGCTATCGATAAACAGATTACGGCCGGCCTGCAACGTGCCCCACTGTTGGCTCTTCAAACCCGCGAACGCGCGCCGAGACCAGAGCCGCCCGCCGCTTGTCGTGCCGTTCATGACCTGCAAGCCGGTTTCGAGGTTGAAGATCGCATTCAGGCCGCCGCCCAGGTCTTCATTGCCTTTGAGGCCGAGCATACTGGTGCCCCAATCGCCTCCTTCCGCGCTCCAGCGGCTTGAACTGCCACCCGCGCCGTTGTTGATGTGATTCAGATATTCCAGGCCCGCGTCGAGGCGGCCATATAGCGTCACACTCGTTTGGCCATATGCCAGCGGACTTGCCACCGCCAGCGCAGCCATGAGTTTTGTATGTAGTCTCATTGTTCTGCCTTCGATTTGTTCTGTCGCGATGTAGGGCAAAGCGGACTGCGAATGTTTCGAAACTGCCGGCCAGCCTGGAATGCAATTGGCAGTTCGAAAGCCGCTCAAGATAAGATAGTCGGTCATTCGGCGTCAGCCAAATCGCAACGCACTATTCGTCATTGACTATTCAACCTTTGCCATGAACGCGCCCGAACTGACCGAAGACGAAAATCTTGGCCTCTACCAACGCGCAACGGAAGGCGGCGCGGAATGGTGGCGCGTCAGTGTGGCAGACCGGCCGGAAAACTATCGCCTCGAACATGGCGTGGACAACGGCGGCGAACCTGGCGCGGTCGATATCGATCTCGTTGTCGATGCGGAAAATCTGCGCGCGAAGCTCAAGAAATGGCGCCGCGAAGGCTTCGCGATCGAGACGGACAATGCCGCAAGCGAGCAATCCGCGGCCGGGCGCGTCGCCTTCATGCCGGAATTGCAGCGCGCCGCGGCACGGACCGCGGCGGCAAAACACCGGCAGGTCGAAGGCACCGGCGAGACCGTGCGCATCGGTCGTGTGGATGTGCCCTGCGGCGTGGGCAATCCGCTCGTGCCGCGCCTGAACCCGGCCTATCTGTTCTCCGAGCGCTTTAACGACATTGTCGAGGACATTGTCGAGAACCGGCGCGTGATGCTGATCGGCCATACCGGCGCGGGCAAGACCAGCCTGATCGAACAGGTCGCGGCGCGTTCGCATCACGGCGTGCTGCGCTCCAACATGAACGGGCAGACCACCGTTGGCGACTTTGTCGGTTTCTGGACGGTCAAGGGCGGTGAGACGATCTGGGTGGACGGCGTACTGCCCACGGCCATGCGCGAAGGACTCTGGCTGATCGTCGACGAAATCGATTTTGCCGAGCCGTCCATTCTCGCCGCCCTCACCGCCGTGCTCGAACCGCACGGCCGCCTCGTGCTGAAGGAGAAAGGCAACGAGATCGTCGCGCCGCATCCGGCCTTCCGGCTGTTCGCCACGGCAAACGCGGTCGGCGCAATGAGTCAGTTCCGGCATCTGTATCAGGGCGCCAATCTGATGAACGAGGCGTTTCTGGATCGCTGGCGCGTTTATCTACTCGACTATCTGACACCCGCTGAAGAAGCCGACGTGCTGATGGCCACGCTCGCCCCGCACATGACGCGCGCGCTCGCCACCACGCTTGCCGCGATCGCCGCCGACTGCCGCGCGGCGTTCGCCCGCGAAGACCTGTCGAGTGCGTTCTCCACCCGGCGCCTGCTCGACTGGGCCGAACTGATGCTGCGCACGGGCGACCCCGAACGCGCAGCCGGCCCGGCAATTTATGCGAAGGTGAGCCCGGAAGACGCCGCGCTGATTCGCGGCATCATCCGTCATCACATCGCGCCGGCCGCCGACGCTTGAACACCATGCACGCCACGCGCAATCCGCGCGACACGCGCGGCTTCGCATTCGAATCCACACTCAGCAAGGTCGCCCGCGTGCTGACCGGTCAGTACGGCGTGACGGTCGCGTTCAGTCCGGATGGTCCGCGCGTCGAGCCAGGCCGCATCGTGATTCCCGACTACGAGTTGAATGGCGAGGTCGAGCGCGATGTGCTGATCGGCTATCTCGACCTGCTGGTCGCGCGCGCCAGGCATGCGTCGCTCGCGCAGCTCGACGCGCTGCCCGCGGGCATCGCCGCGACTCTCGCGCAAGTTGTCGAAGACCGCCGCGTGTGCGGGCAATTGCTCGACGAATATCCGGGCGCGCGCTGGTTCATCGGCAGGTTGCGCCTGCATGCCGCCGAGCGCGTGCTGCAACGCTGGCCAAAGCTGCATTGGCGCGACCGGCTGGTCTGGCTGGTGGAGCGTGCGTTGTGGGACGAGTCGCCCACGCGGAACGAAGCGAGCCAGTCGCTGCTCGCCGCCTTGCATGCCGCGCAGGACTTGCTCGATGAGGCGCGCGCGAGCCGTTCGACCGCGCAGAGCATTGCTGCGGCGCAGGCACTCGTGGCGCGCGTGCGCGCGCTGTCCGCAGGCGAGGCGAACAGCATGGCGTTCACCGCGGATCCGCTCGAAGACATCGATACGGAAACGGCCGCGTCGTCGTCCGCACCGCGCGACGATGACGAAACCACGCGGCCCGATCAGAACAGCGCGACCTCGCCGCCGTCCGATCGAAGCAGTGGCGCGCAGGCGGACAACGCGGTCGGCATGGGTCAATCGCTCGCGGACGCGCAGCAGCCCTCCGAGCGTTCCGAAGGCGAAGCAGCCGGCTCGATGGCGGACGCGTCACGAGCCCGGCTGTCGATTCCGCTCGCCACCGAATTCGACGATATCCGCGATCTCACGGGCCAGGGCGACAGCGCCGCGTGGCACGAACTACGCACGCAAGCGCGCGCGGACACCGCGCCGCTCAAGGAAAAGCTCGAACGCGCGCTGAGCGCCGACGAACGCACGCGCTGGCGCCGCGAGCAGGAGCGCGGCGAGATCGATCGCACCGCATTGGCGAAGCTCGCGACCTCGCCCGGCTACCGCACGCCGTTTCGCACGCAGCGGCCCGCCAAAGGACGCGATGTGGCCGTGACGCTGCTGATCGACCGCAGCGGTTCGATGGCCGGGCGCAAGATCGAACTCGCGCGCCAGTGCGCGGCCGCCTTGTGCGATGCACTGACGCAGTTATCGTTCGACTGCGAAGTACTCGGCTATTGTTCGGTCGAATCCGCGCCCATGAAGCAGCTCTACGAGCGGCAACGGGCAGCGGGCGCCGATTTACGGCGCTATAACCGCTTCGTCGAACGACTCGATCTGAAAGTCTATAAACGCTTCGGCGCGACCGACATGAGCGGGATCGCCGCCATCGACTGCGGGCACGAGAATCCGGACGGCGAGGCGCTGGCCTGGGCCGCGACACGGCTTGCCGATCACCAGGCCGAACGGCGCATTCTGATGGTGTTTTCCGATGGCTACCCATCCACCGGCGACGGCGATCCGCAGGTGTTGCGCAGCGATTTGCGCGAGCGCGTCGCGGCCATCGGCAAGCGCGGTATCGAACTGGTCGGAATCGGCGTACTGACCGACGCGGTCGAGGACTTCTATCCGCACAACGTGGTAGTGAGCCGCCTTGCCGAACTGCCCGCGACGGTGTTCTCCGTACTCAGTTCGATGCTGCTCACGCGGTAACGCCGGCGCCCACGCGGCTCAAAACGCGTTCAGCGGAATCTTCAGGTACCGCACGCCGTTGTCTTCCGGCTCCGGCAAGCTGCCCGCGCGGATATTGACCTGGATGGCCGGCAGAATCAGCGTCGGCATGCCGAGCGTGCGGTCGCGCGCGGTGCGCATCGCCACGAACTCCGCCACGCTCACGCCGTCGTGCAAATGAATATTGCCGCGCCGCTGTTCAGCCACCGTGGTCTGCCATTGCGGCCCGCGTGACGGAGGCGGATAGTCGTGACACATGCACAGCCGCGTGTCGGGCGGCAGCGCGAGCAGCCTGCGCACGGACTCGTACAGCGTATGGGCATCGCCGCCGGGAAAGTCGCAGCGCGCCGAGCCGACATCCGGCATGAACAGCGTGTCGCCCACGAACACGGCATCGCCGATCCGGTACGCCATGTCCGCCGGCGTATGGCCCGGCACATGCAACGCCTCCCCGCTCAACTCGCCGATGCTGAACGTCTCACCCGGCTGGAACAGATGGTCGAACTGGCGGCCGTCGGCAGGCACGTCCTCGCCGAGATTGAAGATGCGCCTGAATGTGCTCTGCACGATGCGAATGCTCTCGCCAATGGCAATCTCGCCGCCCAAAGCTTCCTTCAGATACTGCGCGGCCGACAGGTGATCGGCATGCGCGTGCGTTTCGAGCAGCCACTGAACACGCAGCCCATGCGCGTTGACGAACGCGACGACGCGCTCCGCCGACTCCGTCGACGTACCGCCCGACTTCGGATCGTAGTCGAGCACCGGATCGATCACCGCGCACGCCGAGCCTTCGGACGCGTAGACGACATAGGTGAAAGTGCCGGTGGTGGCATCGTAAAACGCTTCGATCTGAGGCGTCATGGTCGGCTCCTCGACGCTCACGCCGCTTGCGGCTTGAACGGATACTGTTCGATCTGGCCGCCGCGCGCCACCACCACCGTGCTTTCGGGAATCTCTTCCCACCAGCCCGGCAAGTCCGCAAGCGGTTCGGACAACACCAGAAACGCATTCGCGCCGACCGCCGCAATGCGCGGATCGTCCGGATACAGCTCGTGCAGATGACGGAACGAGCTGCTGTGAAAAAGCGAGCGTGACTGCCTTTCGCTCGAATAGCGCACGGCTACGATCTGCTCGCCGTCGGTGACGCACACCGTCATGTTCAGCGGTTCATCCACGCCGTGCTCGCGGCCGGTTTGCTCGACGAAGGCGACCATCCGCTCTAGCGCGATGACCGGCGCCAGTTCCAGACCGAAGGTCAGCGCGAGAAAAAACATCACCTCGGAATCGGTCGAACCTTCGATTGACGGAAACAGATCGGGGTCGATCTTCACCATCAGATCGCGGCGCACGGCCGGATAGTTGCGGATCAGACCATTGTGCGCGAAGAGCCACCGGCCGTGACGGAATGGATGACAGTTGGTTTCCTGCGAAGGCGTATCCGTTGCCGAACGCACATGCGCGACGAACAGCGGTGCGCGGATCGCCCGCGCGGCTTCGCGCAGATTGCGATCGCTCCACGCCGGCTGGATGCAGCGGTAGCGAAACGGAATATCCGTCGGATCGCCGTACCAGCCGATGCCGAAGCCGTCGCCATTGGTCGTGGTGTAGCCAAGCCGCGAATGCAGGCTCTGGTCGATCAAGGAGTGTTTGGCGTTGAACAGCACCGTTTCCAGTTGAAGCGGGTTGCCCGTATAAGCAAGCCAACGGCACATGGAGTGTTCTCCTGTCGGGTGCGTGAGCGCCCCCGGTGCCGGATGGAACAGCAGGCCGCCGGGGATGCGTCTATTTGACCACCGGTTGCAGTGTCGCAATCGGAATCAGGAATTCGGAGAAGCCGGTCAGCATGATCTGCACGCCGATGCACAGCAGCAAAAAGGAAGATACACGCATGGCGACCTTGGTGCCTTCCACGCCGAGATACTTGGCGAAAATCACCGCGCGGCTATAGACCAGATACACCGTGACGGCCACGGCGAGCGAGATCACGACCGACGCAATGCTCGAAATCACGAACTCCGAGAGCTTATGCGTGCGGTTAGCGGTGAGTGCAATGGCGGTGGCGATCGAGCCCGGCCCGGTGGTCAACGGAATGGTAAAGGGGAAAAACGCCTTCGACATTGCGTTGTCCGCGTCCACCCGTTTGACTGCCGGCTGCTCGCCTGGTTGCGTGTCGGGCGCGTTGAGCATCTGCCAGCCGCCCACGGCGACGGCGAGGCCGCCACCAATGCGCAGCGCCTGCATGGAGATGCCGAAGAAATGCAGGATCGGCGTTCCGATGAAGAACGCCACCAGCAGCACACACACCACGTTGATGGCGATCTTGCGGGCCAGCAACGTGCGCTCTTCCGTGCTCAGCGAAGCAGTCCGGTCGAGGAAGACGAAAGCAATGCCGATCGGGTTGATGATGCTGATCAGCCCGGTAAAGCCAAACAGAATGTCCGGGATCAGACTTTCGACCATATGCGTTTCCGTGTCGAGCGGCGGCTCGGGTAGCTCGTCTGTGTACCCGGCGCGCCGCGCCATGTTGATGAAACCGGAGTCTCTCCGGCGATTCCGATGACGCTTGCGTTGCGTGGCGAGATCATATCGCGGCGCGCCAACCAGGATCGTAAAAAAGCCCGGCGCTTGAGCGTGTGCCGCGGCGCGCCACGCCGCGCTTGCCGCCTTGCAACGCAGCAACCGGAACCCATGAAGGTGCGCCCGCAACTTTCAGAAAGCCTACACTTTTTTGACCTGCTTTACGCGACCAAAGCATCAGGCATACAGTCCCCAGCGAAGCCGCACTTTCAACGAGACGTACTTACCAGTTCGAGGAGTTGCCCCCATGTTGCTTCGTGTACTCGCCGCGCTGCCGTTCATCGGCATTCTGCTCGGTGTCCCGTTTGTAAATCGTGTCGAGCCGCTGATGCTCGGCATGCCGTTCGTGCTGGCCTGGATCGTCATGTGGGTGGTGCTCAGTTCGATCATCATGGCGATCATCTACCGTCTGGACCCGTCCAACCGTCAGCTCGCCGTGGATGGCGAGGAGGCCAGCTCATGAGCGCACTCATCATCATTGCGGCGATTACGCTGTTTGCGCTTTACCTGGGCGTGCGCGCCAAGCGCGGCCACGACATGAGTCTCGAACAATGGACCGTGGGTGGCCGCAGCTTCGGCACGGCCTTCGTGTTCCTGCTGATGGCAGGCGAAATCTATACGACCTTCACCTTCCTCGGCGGCAGTGGCTTTGCATATGGCAAGGGCGCGCCGGTCTATTACATTCTGGCCTACGGCACGCTCGCGTACATCCTTTCGTACTGGATGTTGCCGCCCATCTGGCGTTATGCGAAAAAACACCGGCTCGTCTCGCAGCCGCACTTCTTCACGCGCAAATACGAAAGCCCGGCGCTCGGCACGCTGGTCGCATTGGTCGGCGTGGCCGCGCTGATTCCCTACCTCGTGCTGCAGCTGAAGGGGCTCGGCATTATCGTGGCGACGGCCTCGTACGGGGCGATTTCGTCGACGGCGGCCGTGTGGATCGGCGCGTGCGTCGTGACCGCTTATGTGATCGTTTCGGGCGTGCGCGGTTCGGCGTGGAATTCGGTGGTGAAGGATCTGCTGATTCTGGCCATTGTGTTGTTCCTCGGCATCTATTTGCCGCTGCACTATTACGGCGGCTTCGGCGAGATGTTCCACGCGATCGACGCCGCGCGCCCCGGCTTCCTGACCTTCCCGGCCAAGGGTTCGAGCGTGACGTGGTTCCAGTCGACGGTATTGCTCACGGCGCTCGGCTTCTTCATGTGGCCGCATACGTTCGGTTCGATCTTCACCGCGAAGGACGAGCGCATCTTCCGCCGTAACGCGATGGTCCTGCCGCTGTACCAGCTGATTCTGCTGTTCGTGTTCTTCGTGGGCTTTGCGGCGACGCTGAAGGTGCCGGGTCTGAAGGGCGGCGACATCGACCTGTCGTTGTTCCGCCTGTCGTTGCAGACCTTCGACCCGTGGTTCGTCGGCGTGATCGGCGCGGCCGGGATTCTGACCGCGCTGGTGCCCGGCTCGATGATCCTCACGTCCGCGTCCACGCTGCTCGCCAACGACGTGTATCGCGGCATGGTGAACCGCAACGCGTCGGACGCCACAGTGGCGACGCTCGCGCGTGTGCTCGTGCCGGTCGTGGCGCTGGTGGCGGTCGGCTTCACGCTGCAAGGCGGCGAAACCATCGTGGCGTTGCTGCTGATGGGTTACAGCTTCGTGACCCAGCTCTTCCCTGCGGTGATCTGCAGCCTGCGTCCGCATAACCGCGCGACCAAACAGGGCGCGTTTTGCGGGATTCTGGCGGGAGTGGCGGTGGTGGCCGTGACGACGACCATGCACCTGAGCGTCGGTCAGTTGATGCCGTTCCTGCCCGACGCGCTGAAGGACGTCAATATCGGGTTCCTCGCGCTGGCGGTGAATATCATCGTGTTCGCGGCGGTGAGCGCGATGACGCAGCCGCGGCCGGTCGAGCAGACCCACGCGCCGGTGCATTAAGACTTTTTCCGGCAGTTGTCGAAAGGGGCTGTCGCTTCGGCGACAGCCCCTTTTCATTTCAAGCCCCACGCCTGCGTCGAGAAACAGAAAGTCAAATCTACACACGAATGAAAAAACGCATTGCGGTGCGGCGCACGGTCAAGACATTTAAATAGGCGCCCGCAGCCAAAAAGCCGCTTGTCCGCACTGCAACACAAACCTTGCGCGCCGCCACAATAACGACCCAAACATCAGGCACACCCCTTGCTGAAAGGACAGCTCAACGCATCTCACCGCACTGTGCAAGTGCACAAATCCCGTCCTTGGGGGCCGCTTTGCCGCTCAACGTTCTTCTCGTCGCTTCCGAAGCCCTGCCGCTCGCCAAATCCGGCGGACTCGGCGACATGGTCAGTGCATACGCCGCCGCCCTGCGCGATGCCGGCGTCGATGTCTCGATCCTGATGCCCGCCTATCCGGCCGCGCTCGAACGCGCCGTCGAGGTCGCGCCGGTCGCGCGCATGACAGGCCTGCCCGGCGGCGACGCACGGCTCCTGCGCGGCCAGATGCCCGACACCTGCATACCGGTGCTGCTTCTGCAGATGGATCACCTGTTTGCTCGCGAAGGCCTGTACCGCGATCCGCAGGGGCGCGACTACCTGGACAACCTGACCCGCTTCGCCTCGCTCGCGGCAGCGGCCGCGCGGGTGGCGCGTGGCGTGCGCAACGTGAAGCGCCCCGACATCGTGCACGCGCACGATTGGCATGCAGGACTCACGCCCCTTTACCTGCGGCTCGCGGGCGTTGCCGCGAAAAGCGTGTTCACGATTCACAACCTCGCGTTCCAGGGCAACCATCCGCTCGCCATGGGCGGCTGGATCGGCGTGCCGCCCGAATTGCTGGCGCCTGCGCTGTCGGACGAACGCAGCATCGAGTTCTACGGCTCGCTCAGCATGATGAAAGCCGGCATTGTGCATGCCGATCGCGTCACCACCGTGAGCCGCCGCTATGCACGCGAAATCCTGACGCCGCGTTTCGGCCACGGCATGGAAGGCGTATTGCAGGCGCAGGCCGGCAAGCTGTCGGGTATCGTCAACGGCATCGACACCACGGTCTGGAATCCCGCCACCGACAAACACATCGCCCGCCCCTATTCCGTCGACGACACCGCCGGCAAGCAAGCCTGCAAGCGTGAACTGCAAGAGGCCTTCGGTCTCACGCGCGATCCGTTCGCGCCGCTGGTCGCCATCGGCAGCCGACTTACCGAACAGAAGCTCGCCGATGTCGTCGTGCATACGCTGCCGGCGCTGCTCGAACGGCATCCGCGCTTGCAGTTCGCGATTCTCGGTCAGGGCGAGCATGGTATCGAACAGGCACTGCAGGACATCGCGGCGGCATGGCCGGGGCGCGTCGGCGTGCAGATCGGCTATGACGAGCGGCGCGCGCACATGCTGCATGCGGGCGCGGACATTCTGCTGCATGGCAGCCGCTTCGAACCCTGCGGACTCACGCAGCTCTACGCGATGCGCTATGGCACGATTCCGGTGGCGTCGCGTGTCGGCGGCCTGGCCGATACGATCGTCGATTATCTGCCGTACGATCCACGCGGCGACAGCAAGGCAACCGGCTTCCTGTTCGACGGCGAAGGCCCGGACGACGTCATGCATGCACTGGGCCGCGCGCTGTCCGCGTTCGTGGAGCCATCGTCGTGGCACGTGTTGCAGCGTAACGCGATGAGCCGCGACTTCGGTTGGGACACGTCGACTTCGAACTATCTCGCGCTGTATGCGGATCTGGTGGATGCACGTCCGGCGCTGCGCGATACGCGGATTCGCAAGACTGCGGTTCGGCCGCGGGCGGCTGCCGCTGCGAGTGGCCGCAGGGAAGACTTCAATGCGGGCCTCGGCGAGATGGCGCGCAGCGCGTAGTGGCGTGATGGCGTGATGGGGGATTCGTAATCAAGTTTCGTAATCGGTTTGAGGCACCCGGCTAAGGTTATCGGCTGCGCGCCGCAACTGACACGTTATGCTATGCGGCCTGCCATGTTTCGTGGAGTCGCCGATGCATTCGCCCGTTCTCCGGGTCGCCCGCCCCACTAACGATCTGCATAAGGTCACCGATTTCTACACCCGCGGGCTGGACTTCGAAGTCCTCGCGCGCTTCGAGAATCACGCGGGCTTCGATGGCGTCATCGTGGGACGGCGAGGCTGCCCCTGGCACCTCGAGTTCACGCATCAACACGGCGTGACCGTGGACCGGGCGCCGACCACCGAGCACCTTCTCGTGCTCTATCTGCCTGAGCGCGATGCATGGTGTGCGGCCGTCGAACGGCTCGAAGCGCTCGGCGCAATGGCCTGCGAATCTGAGAATCCCTATTGGGACCGTCAGGGCAAAACTTTCGAAGATCCGGATGGCTATCGGATCGTTTTGCAGAACAGTTCATGGGTCGACACGTCACCGGCTTCTTCTGCGCATACGGACGATTCGCCACGCATGACGTCATGACGCGCGGCCTTTCGCGCTCCCACACTTTGTCCACCCAGCCTGCCGAAAGCCGCTTGACAGCTTGCCCCGGCATTAGGCAAGCTGCGGCGTGCAGAACGTCTGCACTGCGAGTCCGGTTTGCTGTTGCCTCTGTTGCCTCTGTTATCCCGCGCTGTCCGAATGATCACGCTGCCGTCTTGCACGGCGCATTCGCAAGGGTCGCAATGTACAGAACACGAACTATCGCTGCCGCGCTATTGGCCATCGCCCTCGCCGCCTGCCAGACGGCGCCTACCAACGACTTCGCCAGAGCCCCTGTCGCCCCGGTCACCGCCAGTAGCGCCGACATCCGCTCGATCGCCAAAGACGCCTATCTCTACGGCACGCCAATGGTCGATTCATACGGCATCATGTATGCGTTTTCGGTGGACTCCACCAACCCGCAATACAAAGGCCCGTTCAATTCCATCCTGAACATCTCGCGCGTTTTCACGCCGGACGACACCGCCTTCGTCACGCCCAACTCCGATACACCCTACTCGTTCGCCGGCCTCGACCTGCGCGCGGAACCGGTAGTGATCACCATCCCGCCCATGGACCCGAAGCGCTACTTCGTGTTCCAGTTGATGGACCTCTACACCTTTAACTTCGCGTATATCGGCAGCCGCACGACGGGCAACAACGGCGGCACGTTCCTGATCGCGGGACCACGCTGGAACGGGCAGACGCCCAATGGCATCACGCAGGTCATCCGTTCCGAGACCGATCTCGTGAACGTGGTCGGGCGCACGCAATTGTTCAATCCGGACGACCTCGACAACGTCAAGCAGATTCAGGCGGGCTACAAGGTGCAAACGCTGTCGGCGTTCACCGGCAGCAAACCCGCACCCACCGCGCCGCCAGTGCAGTGGATCAAGCCGATCGCACCGGCCACCGCGCGGACATCGCTCGAGTTCTTCAATGAACTTGCCTTCGTGCTGCAGTTCGCGCCGGTCAATCCGGACGAAGCGGGGCTGCGCAGCCGCTTTGCACAGATCGGCGTCGTGCCCGGCAAACGGTTCGATGTCAACGCGCTCTCACCCGAGCAGAAAGCGGCCTTTCAGGCCGGCATGCAGGATGGTCAGAAGGCGATCGACGACAGGCGCGCTTCACTCGGCGGCAAGACCGACACGCTATTCGGCTCGCGCGAGTATCTGAAGAACGACTACGTGGCGCGCGCCACCGGCACCCAGGTCGGCATCGGCGCGAACTCGCGCGAGGAGGCGTTGTATCCGGTGCTCGACAAGGATTCGGCCGGCCAGCCCCTCGACGGCAGTCAGCGTCGCTACGTGCTGCGGTTTCCGAAGGGACAATTGCCGCCAGTGAATGCGTTCTGGTCGGTGACCATGTACGCGCTGCCCAGTCAGTTGCTCGTGAAGAATCCGATCGATCGCTATCTGATCAATTCGCCCATGCTGCCGCAACTCAGGAAGGATCGCGATGGCGGCCTGACGATCTATATTCAGGCGAAGTCGCCGGGCAAGGGCAAAGAGGCCAACTGGCTGCCGGCGCCGGATGGGCCGTTCATGATCACCATGCGCTTCTACTGGCCCAAACCGGCGCTGCTGGACGGCAAGTGGAAGACACCGGTGGTGAAGCGGGTGAAATAGGTTTGGCGCGTGTGTGATGCGTGCTGCTTGCTGCTTGCTGCTTGCTGTCTAATGCCTGGTGCCAGGTGCGAGCCATGAATGGCTCGCACTGAACGCGTCACGTCGAAGTCTTCTCGATGCATCGGCAACCCGCTTCTAATTCTGCCGCTTGCCGATAATCACGATGCCGCGCGACAGTCCGCTCACGCTATCCACCGCCAGCGCCGCTGCGTACAACTGCGCGACCGGCACCCAGACGGCCGGATATTTGTAACGCGCCACATCGAGCAGCAACGCGCTGTCGCTCGCCGAGTCGTAAGCGCCGAGCGGCGACCAGTGTCCGCCACCCGCTTCGCCGATTTCCATGCGCCGGAAATTCAACAGCACAAAGCGGTCGTTGTGCGCCGTGGTCGCGCGCACGATATCGCGGAACTGACCGAGCGACAGGTCCGCGGCGTGATATTTCCTGACCGCGACCGGAAATGCAGTGAGGGCCGTGCTGAGCTGGTCGAGCGTCATGCCCTCCCTCGACACCTGCGCGGCGTTGGCGACCTGCGGATCGATTGCGCGGAAAAAATCGTCCTGCGAGAAGAACGGAAAATCCGGATATTGCGTCGACTCGGGCCGGCGAATGCCCAGTGCATTGAGCGCCATGACCGACGTGGCCACGGAGCAATAGGCTTCGTTACGCTGGGTTTCGAAATACTGCGAGAGCGGCCAGTATGACTGGTTGGACACTGCACCCGTCAATCGTTTCTGACCGGCCGGCTGCGCCAGCGCAACCAGGTTTGGCGGGACCGGCAGCGACCCTGCGGCCGTGCGTGCTGTAGCCTGAGCGCCGGGCTGATTGCCGGGCTGTGCGGCCGGTTGAATGACAGCCGGTTGAGCGCCAGGTTGAACAGGCGCCGGCGGCACCGGCGCGCAGGCAGCCAAGGTCGCGACCAGAATGGCGACGAGCCACTCCGGCTGCTTCAAGCGCCCCACGGCGCGCATCATCGAATATCTGGACATGGATCTTTCCGCTGGGACCGAATTCGCATCGACCACGATCGCGCCGGCGCATGAATCATGCACACGTCGTCGAGCCTCGTTTTTGTAACACGAAACACAGCTCAGCGTGCGCGCGAGGTCATCGCGTAGGGGTATTCGAATGCCGGGGCGGAAAGTGAAGCTGAAGAGGCACAACCCTGCTCCGCACCGAGGATGCGCACACGCAAACATGCATACACGCGCCGAGTGTGCGCTCAGTCAGCTTTCGCCGTGAAAGCGTAACCGTTTTTGCCGCTGCGCTTGACGCGGTACATCGCCTCGTCCGCCGCGGCCACGAGACGCTGGTAGTCGCCGACGAGGTCGGGAAAGCTGGCAATGCCGATACTCGCGCGCACCAGCCCGAGTCCCATCTGCTCATCGGTCGCCACCACGCACGCAATCAGCCGCCGGGCAACCTCGGCCAGTTCGTCGGCCGTGGAGAATTCGTGTATCAGTACCGCGAATTCGTCGCCGCCAATGCGCGCGACAACGTCGCGTTTGCGCACCGACTCGCGAAAACGCCGCGATACCGCGATCAGGAATTCGTCGCCCGCACGGTGGCCATGCGAGTCGTTGACCTGCTTGAAACCATCCAGATCCACATACAGCACGGCGATTTTGCGAGGCGCCGGTCCTGGCTGCGGGTTCGCCGCTGCATCGTCGAGCACGGCGAACAGCTGGCGCCGGTTCGGCAGCGTGGTGAGCGGATCGTGCAACGCGGCGTACTCGAATTCGTACGACTCGCCCACCAGTTGACGATTGCGTTTGGCGTACATGCCGAGCGCGGTGAGCAACAAACAGAACAGCAGCGCAGCCAGCGCGATCAGCACGTTCGCGACGTGGGCAACCCGCAGGCGTATGTCCGCGCCATCGGCATCGCGCAGTGCCCGCCAATGCGCGGAGACCGTGGCCAGCAGCGCCTCGGTCTCGCTCAGACTGGCGTCAGCCATCAACGCCGAGCCGGGCATGTGCGGCGCGGCAGACGGGCTGGCGTTCACCAATGCCGCGAGCGCCCCGAGGCGATCGGCGAGTTCGGCACGTGCCTGCCGGTAACCCTGCGCTTGCGCCTCGCGATCACCGGGGCGTTGCCGCCATACCTCGACCATGGCACGCGCACTGTCAGCGCGGCCTGCCGCTTCGAGCACGAGCCCGGCGTATTCCTGTTTCAACTGATCGGAGAAGATCGTTCTGATCTGCGAGGCGAGATACAGAAGACCAGCCAGCAGACAGACCAGCGAGGCGCCGGCCAATATGGCGGGCGCCCGCCTGAACCGGGTCATGAAGGCGCCTGCCGGACCCATGCGAGCGCCACGTCGTCGCTCAGGGATGGGAATAGATGTCTTGCCGATTTGCGTTGCCATGCTGCCGATAGTTCACTCGACGAAAAAAGAGCCCGATGCGGGTGAACGCGTTGTCTTTATGCTTCGCGTTCGCCAAGGTCGTACGGCGCTCCTGCGGCGTTGCACGACTATCTTTACCCGCTCGCGACGGGACCGCTTGCTGCACGGCAGGCGCGCCGACGCTTGCCGAACGTCGGGCCGCGCTGGCAGAGGAAGCAGGCGCGTCGGGCGCCGCATCTGTCACGAAGTTTGTCTGGAGCGTCGGTGGCGAATGCCGTTTGACCTCACCAGACCAGGTGGCTAACTGCCCGCCCGCTTCCGGATCGTCGACGGTGGGTGCTGCCGTCACCGTGGGGCTGCGTTCCGCCGGCGCTGACGGCAACGATGTCGCGCCGCTGGTTCGTGCAACCACCGCCGCACTCCCCGATGCGCCGCTACCGAGCGCTTGCCGTGCGCCGGCCATTGCTTCGGTGTAGGCCTTCTGATCGTGATTGAACCAGACACCGTACGCCACCGTACCCATCACGCCGATCGCGAGCGCGCTGGCCACAGCCACGCACATGGCGAAGCGTCCGAACCGCGGCGGCGCAGCGGAAAGTGGCAAACCGTTCATTCGGCCGCCGACATCCAGGCCGGCGGCCAGAGAGTGGGGCAAGTTGGGATCATTGAACATCGCAGTACTCTCCGAAATCCTTATGTCTGATCTGTCGGCAGGCTTTATTCACACGATCTTGCAGATCGAGGCAAAGCCGCTCGACGAATTGAGCCCCCTCAACGCACGAGAACAACACGGCAATGCTGCGCTTTAAACGGCGTCTTGGCGAGGCAGGGTTGCGTTGGAGAAACAGGTAAAACTTCTACGACGCTGGTAGTCGCGCGCAATGTCGGCAGCCTTCGCAAGGTGCGTCTGCAGGCCGTGCAAGCCGCACGCGGCGGGCGGCGAGCGGACGGCTGTGGGGTGATGCGACAGCCACGCTCAGGCGCAATGGCTTGCTCGCGCTTGACGTCTCATGTCTTAAACGCAAGTGCCATTCCCGATATCCGGCCATTGGCTGCAAACAATGACAAGCACCGCCTGCACTCGCGCGGGATCAGATCGAATCGCGTCGCGCGTGGCTTGCCTTGATCGGCGCGGAGAACGCCGCATCCCGCCTCCACGAGCACCGGTCAATCACCTCGTGTCGCGCGCCTGCCGGCGACGCTCGCGCTGGCGTCTGGAAGCTCGGTTTCGGCGCGAGGCGGCTACTGTTATTTTGAGTGTGGAGACTGCGTGTGGAAACCCGGGTCGTCGCATCTTGCCGTTCCCACGGCGAAGGCCGCGCCGGGATCTCTCCTATTTCGGCGCTTACTGCACGGTAATCGTTTCCTTCATATTCGGGTGGATGCCGCAAAACACCTTGTACACGCCTGGCTTATCGAACTTGAACTGGTAAGTGTCGTTCTGATCGAGCGCGGCGGAGCGAAACATGCCCGCGTCGTTCACGACGGTATGCGGCTCGCCGTCGAGGTTTTTCCAGGTCACAGTCGAGCCGGCTTTGACCGTCAGTTCCATCGGCGAGAACATGAAGTTCTTGATGACGACCGCGTTCGGCGTTTCCGCCCGCGCCACCGAGAACCCCGACAATGCCGCAAACAATGCCGAACTGGCAGCCATTACGAGAAAAATGCGGCGAATGTTTTTAGTTTGCATAACTGATCTCCTGCAAGAAGAAAGTGACGATCAAACCAGTGTCGTGTCGTTCAGCGTCGCCTTGAGCGGATGCCGCGTGACTTTGATGCTGGTGACCCCAAGCATTTTCGGGAGCTGGTCGCTAGCCACCGTCAAAGGTCCGGGGCCGGTTCCGTTGCCGGCCGTTGGCTGCGGATAGGCCGTCGAGCGCGCCGTATGGAAGGTGATGTTGCCCTCCACTTTCGACACGATCTGATGAATGTGGCCGTTCAGCACCGTCACCGAGCCGAAGCGCTTCAGATAGCTCATCGCCTGTCCGGCATCGCCGGTGCCCCAGCCCCATGGCTCGTAGATCGTCCACATCGGCATATGCGCGAACACGACGATCGGTGTGCTGGACGAACGCCCCTTCAGATCGTTTTCGAGCCACTCGAGCTGTTCGTCGCCCAGACCGCCCAGGCCGTTCGGCTTGAAGTGCATGACGTTGACGAGGCCGACGAAGTGCACGCCCTGGTGGTCGAAGCTGTAATAGCCCTTGTTGTCCGAGGGCTTGCCGAACCGGCTGAAGTATTCCGTTCCGGGGCCGTCCGTCACGTCGTGCTCGCCGGGCACGGTATGCAGCTCGGTGATCTTCAGACCGGACATCAACTGGGCCGCGAGATCGAACTCCGCAGGTTTGGAAAGGTGCGTGATATCGCCGGTATGGATAGTCAGCGCGGGCTTGACCGGCATCGCGTTGACGTACTCGATGGTCTGCTTCAGCGTGCCCGCCACGTCCGGGTTGGCTTCCTTGTTAAAGCCGATGTGCGAGTCGCTGATCTGCAGGAAAAGCGGCACGCCCGAGCCGGCCGCGGACGATTTCTGGTCGGCGGCGAGCGCCAGTTCCACCGGCGTCAGTATCCCGCCGGACAAAACGAATACGGTGCCGAGGCCACCGAATGCAAGACACTTCAGCGCGCCGCGACGCGACGCGTCGAACGAATGATCTGACGACATGTTGACCTCACGATAAAGAGTCGCAGACGGGCCGCGGATTATCCGGCGGCCCTTGCGGATCGGTTCGTCAGGCATGACTGGACCGGCCCCGGTTTTATTCCCGGGGTAATCCATCGCGCAGGTCTTTTTTGTCAGTCGGCACAGCTGCAACGAAAAAGCGGCCCGCCTCGCTGCATGGGGGGGGGGGGCGCGGGGCGGCGGGGGCCGTGGGGGTTATGGGCGTGGGGGGCCCGGGGGGTG